>JBPCRJ010000092.1:0-23018 GCA_050996975.1 Solirubrobacteraceae bacterium
GAGTTGAGAGGATTCGTCCCTAGTACGAGAGGACCGGGATGAACGCACCTCTGGTGTATCTGTTGTCCTGCCAAGGGCATCGCAGATTAGCTACGTGCGGATCGGATAACCGCTGAAAGCATCTAAGTGGGAAGCCGGCCTCGAGATGAGCTCTCCCATCCCCTTTGAGGGAGTAAGACCCCTGGAAGATCACCAGGTTGATAGGCCGGATCTGGAAGGATGGTGACATCCGTAGGAGACCGGTACTAATGGGTCGAGGGCTTGACGGATATTTGATATCCAGGCACTGGCGCTGTGTAGTTTTGAAGGCCCGCGAGGCGGTCTCCAACCATTTCCGGTGGCTATTGCGAGGGGGAAACACCTCTTCCCATTCCGAACAGAGCCGTTAAGCCCCTCAGCGCCGATGGTACTTGGCCCGCAAGGGCCTGGGAGAGTAGGACGCCGCCGGTTTCTTAGTTGGTCCCCGCCTGTGTCCCAGCGACGCAGGCGGGGTGTCGCTACGGCGCTTCCCCGTCGTCCGCGTGCCAAAAGGTCGCCTAAACCGGCTGCGAGCGCGGGCGCGAGCCGGGTGAGCTCGGCGCAGACGACGCCAGCCTGGTCGGAGGACTCCTGTTCACTGTCGTCGCGCGGCGCCACCGCCAACAATCGCGTAACGGGACCAAGCGAGCTCCGCACGAGAACCGGACGACCGGATGAGTCTGTGACACAGGCAGCTGCTGCGTGCTCAAGCTGGCGAAAGAATTTCTGATGGCAGAACGCAGTGGCTCGCGGTTGCGAGCCCGAGTCGGACCCTAAAGCAGCTTCTGGATACGAAGGCTTCGTTTGCCGCGAGGCGTCGGTACGACGATCACCTCGCCTGGGGCATGTCCGATCACGGCTTTGGCGACCGGTGATTCCGAGGAGAGCTTGCCTTCGGCGCGGTTCGCTTCGGTCGGACCGACGATCGTCCAGACGTGCACGGTGCCGGTCCCTTCGTCCAGAACCTCGGCGGTGCGGCCGAAGGCGAACGTATCCTCGTCTCCGCTCGTCTCGACGACGACGGCATTGCGCAGGTGCTGGCGCAGGCGACTGATCCGGGTCTCAAGGTGCGCCTGGTCCTCCTTGGCGATGTGGTACTCGGCGTTCTCCTTGAGATCACCGAGCTCCCGAGCGGCGAGAATCCGCTTGGCCATCTGGCGACGTCCCACCGTCTCAAGCTCGCCCAGCTCGGCCTTCAATGCCGGAAGGCCTTCGGGGGTGATGGACTCGCCATCGGATTCGGGCGGGGTCATGTGCTCACCGGGACTGTATCCTCGCACGCCGAGCGCGGCCGTGCGACCATCCTTACGCGATGCGTGGTGTCGTTCACTTCTTCCGCGCCAATCCTCAGGTCTTCCTGCTCCTGGTGATTTGCGTCGTATTGGGGCTCGGCACGTTCCTCGCCGTCGTGTTCGGCCTGCTCAGCACCGGCCCGGGAACGACCAATGGCGAACCGAGCGGGTCGGTCGCGCTGTTCCCGGGACTGTGGGACATCTCGCCGTCGTCGTGAGGAGGATCCCTGCGGCCCGCTTCGGGGCTCACCAGCATGAGCTTCGGACGAGGCGCCGAGGCCGCTGACGCCCAGCGACGCACCTCGGGGCTCACGGGAATTGGCTTCGGACGAGGCATCTAAGCCGCTGACGCCCAGCGACCTACCTCGTCGCCCGGTCACGCCGGCTCGTGGTCGGCTTTGCCCGCACCGGCGAGATGCAGTGCGAGGGGCGTGGAGGTACAGACCCCGCTCGACGCATGCGCGTGCAGCGCAGCGGGCGCCGATGGGGATGTGGCGGGTCGGGCTGCGCCTCAGCCGGCGCGTCGCCGAGGATATCCTCGAAGCGGCGTAGCCAGGCCCGCAGGCGGTCTCCTGAAGAACGGAACATATGTTCGTGAGATTACGCGAGCGTACGGACGGAATCGCCGGGACGGACAACAATCGGGGTTCCGGGCGAATCTCGGACGGCGGGTCGGCGAGGGATCGAACCGGCTGAATCGCTCCATTCGCCACGATTCAATCCACTCCCGAAGCAGGTTCCACGCCTCCGTGGGCGAAATCTGCCGCTGAATGGCTGTCACCGCGGCTCACCGCTCAAGACAAGACCACCCACTCCAAAGTGGGCGACGTCCGGCTTTGGATCCACCGCCCGGTCGCCTACCACCAGCTACGCTGAGGATGTCCCGTTGGGAGCCCATCCCGGCGGGACCGACCCCTATGGAGAAGTTCGTCATCGAAGGCGGCGTGCCGCTGTCCGGCACCATCGTGCCCGCCGGCAACAAGAACGGCGCTTTGCCGATTCTGGCCGCCTGCCTACTCACCGACGATGTCGTGATCCTGCGCAACGTTCCGCGGATCAGCGACGTAGAGGCGATGACCCTGCTGCTCGAGGACCTGGGCGCGCAGGTGGACTGGCTCGGCCCCGGTGAAGTCTCCGTGGACGCCTCGAGCGTCGATCGTCACGCGGTGGATCCGGAGCTCGCCGAGCGGATCCGCGCGTCGTTCCTGCTCGCCGGGCCATTGCTCGCGCGCTTTGGCCGGGCGCACATGCCGCCTCCCGGGGGGGACGTCATCGGCCGCCGCCGCCTGGATCCCCACCTCGATGCCTTCCGGGCACTCGGAGCGTCCGTCCAGCACCAGCGCGACATTGTGATCGAGACGCCGTTCGGCCTGGCGCCTTGCGACTTTCTGATGGACGAGCCGTCGGTGATGGCGACGGAGAACGCGCTCATGGCGGCCACGCTGACGCGCGGCGCGACCGTGATCCGGAACGCTGCCTCCGAGCCGCACGTACAGGATCTGGCGCGGATGCTCGTGGCGATGGGTGCGGAGATCGATGGGATCGGCTCGAACGTGATGACCGTTCACGGCACCGCGAGCCTCCGGGGCACCACGCACACGATTGCGCCCGACCACATCGAGATCGGCTCGTTCATGGTGCTCGCCGGTGTCACCGGGGGAGAGCTGATCGTTAAGGACACGGTGCCGCAGGACCTGCGCATGATCCGGATGGTGTTCGAGCGGCTCGGCTTGCGCAGTGAGCTGCACGGGGTGGACGTGGTCGTGCCGGGAAACCAGGAGCTGGTGATTCGCAACGATCTCGGCGACTACATGCCGAAGGTCGAGGACGGTCCATGGCCCGCGTTTCCCGCTGACCTGACGAGCATCGCCCTGGCGCTGGCTACGCAGTCGTCCGGGTCGGTGATCATCCACGAGAAGATGTTCGAGAACCGGCTGTTCTTCACCGACAAGCTACAGCTGATGGGGGCGGCGATCACGATCTGCGACCCCCACCGAGCGATCGTCGTCGGACCCCGGCGCCTGCGCGGTGAGCGCGTCGAATCGCCCGATATCCGCGCCGGCATGGCAATGCTGATCGCGGCCCTGTGTGCCGAGGGCGTGACGGAGATCGGCAACATCCGCCAGATCGACCGCGGATATGAGCGGATCGACGAGCGGCTTCGCGATCTCGGTGCGCGGATCACGCGGATGGATGACGTGCCCGTGGCCGCCGCCGGATGACGCCCGCCTCCGCCAGAGCGCCGCGAGCGAGCCGGCTGACGCTGCGCCCGCGGATCAAGCGAGGCCGAGGGGGCGACAAGCGCGGGCTCGAGCTCGAGCGCGGGCGAGCGGAGGACATGTGATCGAGCGTCCGACTGCCGACGCGATGGTCGACCGCGTCCCCAGCGGCACGCGCGATGTCCTGCCCGACGAGATGCGCGAGCTGCGATCGGTGACCGAGCGGGTGCGTGGAGTCTTCGATCGCGCCGGCTACGGTGAGGTCTATACCCCGGCGCTCGAATACGAGCAGACGTTTGCGCGAAGAGACGGACCGTACGCCCGCAATGCCTCGTCCGCCACGCGCCCCGCCTACCGAATGTTCGACGAGCAGGGCAACGTGCTGGTCCTACGCTCGGACATGACGATCCCGATCGCCCGGCTCGTCGCGATCCGCTACCCGAACGCGCGATCGCCACTGCGGTTCTGCTACTTCGCGCACGCCTACCGCGGGGTCCGTCCCCAGCGAGGGCAATCACGAGAGTTTCTCCAGGCGGGGGTCGAGCTGATCGGCGCGGCGGCGCCCGAGGGCACCGCGGAGGTGCTCACGCTGATGTGCGCGGCGCTCGACGCGGCGGGGCTGAACACATACTCGATCGGGGTCGGTGATGCTTCGCTGTATCCCGGGCTTCTCGACGCGGTCGGGGTCGCGCCCGAGCCACGCGAACGGATCCTGGACGCGCTGGTCGACGGAGATTTCGTCGGGCTCGAGCACGAGGTTCGCGGGCTCGCACTGGGTCCTGGGACTTCCGAGCTGCTGCTGCGCGTGCCCCGGACTCGGGGTGGTCCCGAGGTGCTGGAGGGATTGTCGGGGGTGTTGCACGAGGCCGTGACCGGGATGCGAGCCGTTCATGCTCTGCTCGCGCCGGCCGTCGCGGACCGAATCATCTTCGACCTCGGGCTCGTGCGCAGTGTCGGCTACTACACGGGCGCGGTGTTCCAGGTCTACGACCCCGCGCACGGGGTTCCAATCGGCAGCGGCGGCCGCTACGACGAGCTGCTCGGGCGCTTCGGTCCGCCGTTGCCGGCGGTGGGGTTCGCCCTCAACGTCGAGCGTCTGCACATCGCGCTGACTGGTGAGGAGCGAGGTCTGGGATCCGGTGGGGCGCGATGAGCGACCTGCGGATCGCGGTGCCTCGCGGCGCGCTGTTCGGAGACACGCTCGACCTCCTCGGCCGGCTCGGGGTGGACACCCGCGAAGCGCGGGAGAACGATCGCAAGCTGCTCTTCGAGGACGCGGGGATCGTCACGATGCGGCCCTCGGACGTGCCCACCTATGTCGAGGCGGGCGCCGCCGACCTTGGGATCACCGGCAAGGACGTGTTGATGGAGCACTCCGAGCGCGAGGTCTACGAGCTTGTGGACCTCGGCTATGGCGTCTGCACGATGGTGCTCGCCACGGTCGCCGGTGAGGACCGCGCGGCGGAGGCGCTGCGACGACTCGGAGTCGTCCGGATCGCGACAAAATATCCCCGCATCGCCGCGCGCCACTTCCTCGGTACGGGTCGCCAGGCCGAGATCGTCGAGGTGAAGGGATCGGTCGAGCTGGCTCCTCTGACCGGCCTCGTCGAGGGGATCGTCGATCTCACCGCGACCGGAACCACGCTGCGCGAGAACGGACTCGTGGTGCGCGAGGAGATCGCCCGATGCACCGCCCGCCTGATCGCCAATCCGGTCGCCCACAAGCTCAAGGCGCGAGCGATGGACGCCCTGCTGGAGCGGCTGAATGCGGTGTGAGCGACTGACCCTGACCGCAGCTCCAGCCGCCGCGGCAGCGGGGCTCAGGGCGCTCGTACCCGCGCCGGACACGGTGCAGGAGACGGTCGCCGAGATCATCGCCGCTGTTCGTACACGAGGCGATCAAGCCCTCGTCGAGTACACGCGGAGATTCGACACCGACGGGACAGCGCCGCCGCCGCTGCTCGTCAGCGACGGCGAGCTCGACGCCGCTGCGCAGGGCCTGGAGGGCTCCGTCCGCGCCGCGCTACAGCGCGCGATCGAGAACGTACGGACGGTGGCCGCCGCCGGGTCGGGCGACGGTCGAGCCACCGCTGTGGATCTCGGGAGCCACCGGGTGCTTCTGCGTAAGGCGCCGGTAACGGCCGCCGCCGTCTACGTCCCGGCCGGCCGCGCCCCCTATCCCAGCACGGTCGTGATGGGGGTCGTCCCGGCGCGCGTCGCCGGTGTCGGCGAGGTTGCCGTGTGCGCGCCACCGGGACGCGATGGCGCCGTCGACCCGGTGCTACTCGGCGCCTGCCGGCTCGCTGGGGCGTCCCGCGTCTACCGGATGGGCGGAGCGCAGGCGATCGCCGCGCTCGCCTACGGGACAGAGTCGGTCGCGAGTGTCGACGTGATCGTGGGTCCCGGCAATCTTTACGTACAGGAGGCCAAGCGCCAGGTATTCGGACAGGTCGGCATCGAGGGCTTCGCGGGACCGAGCGATCTGGTCGTGATCGCCGACGCCGACAGCGACGCGGAGCCGCTCGCACTCGATCTTCTCGCCCAGGCCGAGCATGGGCCCGGCACGCTGGTGGTGGGGATCTCGGAGTCCGCCAAGCTGATCGAGCGGCTGGGAGCGCGGATTGACGAGGCCAAGGACACCGGTGCCGTCGCCTGTCTGGTCGAGGTCGCGGATACCGACCAGGCGCTCGCGCTGGCGCAGGCCTTCGCGCCGGAGCACCTCCAGCTCGTCGGATCTCGTGCCGAGGCGCTCGCACCCCGGCTCACCCGCGCCGGGTGCCTGTTCGTCGGCCCCGCGTCGGGCACGGCGTTTGGCGACTACATCGCCGGACCGAGCCACATCCTGCCCACCGCCGGCGCCGCGCGATTCGTCTCGGCGCTGTCCCCGGAGCACTTTTTGCGCGCCTTTGCCGAGGTCCGGATCGGCGACGCCGACGAGCTGGCCCGCGTCGCGGCTCCGCTGGCGCGCGCGGAGGGGTTCAAGCTCCACGCGCGCTCGATGGAGGTGCGGATTCGCGACAATGGCCGACGATGAGCCGCACCGCCGAGATCGATCGCCGCACCGGCGAGACCGAGGTCCACGTGAGCCTTGCGCTCGATGGCGATGGTGCGGGGGAGCGCGACACCGGTGTCGGCTTCCTTGACCACATGCTCGACCTGCTCGCGCGCCACGGCCGGCTCGACCTGAGCGTCCGGGCGCGCGGGGACCTGCGCACCGGCGCCCACCACACGGTCGAGGACGTGGGGATCTGCATCGGCCAAGCACTGCACCAGGCCTTGGGGGACCGGGCGGGGATCGTCCGCTACGGGCAGGCCGTGGTGCCGATGGACGAGGCCCGCGCGTCCTGCGCGATTGACATCTCAGGCCGAGGGCTGTGCGCGTTTCAGGCGTCGCTCCCGCCGGGAGCCATCGGTAACTTCGATCACGAGCTGGCCGAGGAGTTCTTCCGCTCGCTGGCCACCAACGCACGACTTACCCTGCACCTCACGGTGGAGGCGGGAACCAACGTCCATCACGAGATCGAGGCCGCGTTCAAGGCGCTGGCTCGGGCACTGCGCTGCGCGGTGGCGCTTGACCCCGTCGAGCATGGCATTCCGAGCACCAAGGGGACCTTGCTGTGAACGCCACCGGCAGCGCGATCCGGATCGCCGTCGTGGACTACGGGATGGGCAACCGCCGCTCGGTGCAGAAGGCCCTGGAGCACATTGGTGCCCCGGCCACGGTAACGCGCGACCACGACGAGTTGTGTGCCGTGGACGGGCTGGTGGTGCCCGGTGTCGGTGCGTTCCCGCTCGCGATGCGCAACCTCCACGAGCTCGGCCTGGCCGCGGTGCTCCATGATTGTGTCGCTCGCGGGATCCCGGTGCTGGGCATCTGCCTCGGCATGCAGCTGCTGTTCGAGGACTCAGACGAGCTCGAGCCTGCCCAGGGGCTCGGCCTCCTCGCGGGACGGGTCAGCCGGCTCGACAGCGGGGGCTTGCGCCTTCCGCACATCGGTTGGAACGAAGTCGCCTTCGAGCGCAGCTCGCCGTTGCTGGCCGGGCTTCCCGCCGATGGTTGCCCCTTCTACCACGTGCATTCACTCGCGGCGCGACCGAGCGACCCCGACGACGTAGTCGGGATCGCCAGGTACGGCAAGCCATTCGCCACGATCGTCGAGCGCGGGCTCGTGTTCGGGGTGCAGTTTCATCCCGAGAAGTCCTCCGCGCACGGGCTGGCCATGCTCGCCAGCTTCGCGCGCGTCTGCGCTGCGCAGGCCGTCACCGCACCGCGGCCGGCCAGCGGGCCGGGCGCCGGGAGAGATCTCCCGATGCAAGCATGATCCTGCTGCCCGCGATCGACATCCTCGAAGGCAAGGCCGTGCGCCTGGCTCGAGGTGATTTCGACACCAGGACGATCTACGATGCGGACCCGCTGCAGGCTGCGCGGCGGTGGGTCGCCGCCGGGGCGCGCGTGCTGCACGTGGTCGATCTCGACGGCGCGCGCAGCGGCATCCCGGTCAACCTGGCCCACGTGGCGCGGATTGCCGGCGCGCTCGATGTGCCGGTGCAGGTCGGTGGCGGTCTGCGCACGTACGCCGCCGTCGCCGATGCGTTTGGAGCCGGCGCAGCGCGTGTCGTGCTCGGAACCGCCGCGTACGCCGACGTCGACTTCCTCGATACCGTGGTCGCGCAGTACGGTGCGCGCGTGGTCGTGTCAGTCGACGCGCGCGACGGGCGCCTGGCCGCCTCCGGATGGACCGAGCAGACCGAGATCCCAGCCGAGTCGGTGATCGAGCGCCTGGGGGAACGGGGCGTGAGCCGTTTCGTGTACTCGAGCATCGAGCGCGACGGAATGCTCAGCGGCCCGGATCTTGACGCCGTCGGACGGATCGCCCATACGGTCCGGGGAAACTTCGTGTACTCCGGCGGGGTCTCCTCGCTCCAGGATCTTCAGGCGCTGGCGGCGCTGAGACAGGTGAACCTGTCGGGGGTGATCGTCGGCAAGGCGCTCTACGAGGAACGCTTCACGATCGCTGAAGCAGAGCTGGCGCTCGGCGGGCGAGGACGCGGAGCGGGACGCTGATCCGGTGCACTACAAGCGCGTGATCCCGTGTCTCGACGTCGACGCCGGACGCGTGGTCAAGGGCGTCGGCTTTGTTGACCTGCGCGACGCCGGAGATCCCGTCGAGCTGGCCTGCCGGTATGACGACGCTGGGGCCGACGAGCTCGTGTTCCTCGACATCACCGCAACTTCGGACAAGCGTCAGACGGTCGTCGAGCTGGCGCGGCGCGCCGCCGACGATGTTTTCATTCCGTTCACCATCGGCGGCGGCATCCGTTCGGTGACCGACGCCCAGGCGGTGCTGGACGCCGGCGCGGACAAGATCTCGATCAACTCCGCGGCGCTCGGGCGTCCCGAGCTGATCGACGAGCTGGCGCGCACCTTCGGCGCTCAATGCGTGGTGCTGGCG
Organism: Solirubrobacteraceae bacterium; assembly: GCA_050996975.1. Lineage (GTDB taxonomy): Bacteria > Actinomycetota > Thermoleophilia > Solirubrobacterales > Solirubrobacteraceae > Palsa-465. The sequence continues at coordinate 8,983 of JBPCRJ010000092.1, forward strand.
ATCGATGCGAAGACGCGCGAACGGCGAGGATGGGAAGCGTACGTGGCGGGTGGGCGCACACCCACCGGGCGCGACGCAGTCCGCTGGGCCAGCGAGGGCGTCGAGCGGGGGGCGGGGGAGATCCTGCTGACGAGCATGGACCGAGACGGGACCAACGCGGGCTATGACCTGCCGCTGATCGCAGCCGTCGCCGATGCGGTGGGCGTGCCCGTGATCGCCTCCGGCGGCGCCGGCGAGCTCGGCCACCTGACCGACGCGGTCACGGCCGGCGCCGACGCCGTCCTGTGCGCGTCGATCTTTCACTACGGCAGTCACACCGTCGCGGCCGCTAAGGCGCGGCTGGCGAACGATGGCGTGGCCGTGCGGATCGGGTAGCGGGCCTCGGCGTAGAGCGAGCAAAGCGTCGCGAGCGCGGCGCGCGCACCATCAACCGATAAGGTCAGCCGACGCCGCGTGGCTGCGGGTATCGTATCTCTAATCGCCGGACAACCCCCAGCAGCGGGAAGGCCTTCGTGGTGAAGATATGACGCGGGTGGTGATTACTGGTGCCACTGGCATGATCGGTCGAGCGCTCACGAGTGCGGTACTCACGCGGGGTGACGAGGTCGTCGCGCTTACCCGGGACAAGCGTCGCGGACGAGAGGCGCTCGGCGATCCTGTGGAGGTGTACGCGTGGCCGGCGCCCTCGGAGGCACCGCCGCCTGAAGCAGCGCTGCGGGGAGCGGACGCGGTGGTGAACCTGCTGGGCGAAACCGTCGCCCAACGCTGGACGCCGCAGGCAAAGCGCGCGATTCACGACTCCCGCGTGCTCGGAACCCGCTCGCTCGTGGCGGGTCTCGAGGCGCTCTCAAGCGCCCACCGCCCGAGCGTGCTGGTGTCGCAATCGGCGATCGGCTTCTACGGACCTCACGACGACCAGCCGGTCGACGAGGAGTCATCGGCTGGTTCGGACTTCCTGGCCCAGGTCGTGCTGGCATGGGAGCGCGAGGCGCTGGCGGCCGTGCAACAGACGCGCGTTGTGCTCACCCGCACGGGCGTCGTGCTTTCTCCGGACGGGGGAGCGCTGGCCAAGATGCTCCCGTTCTTTCGCCTGGGTCTGGGCGGTCCGGTGGCCGGCGGGAAGCAGTACGTGCCGTGGGTGCATCTCGATGACGTTGTCGGGGCGTTGCTGCGCTGCCTCTATGGTCGGGACGCCGTGGGACCCGTGAACGTAACCGCGTCCAACCCCGTAACCAACGCCGAGCTCTCGCGGGCGCTCGGACACGTATTGGGGCGACCGGCGGTGCTGCCGGTTCCGGCCGCTGCGCTGAAGCTGCTCTACGGGGAGATGGCACAGATCGTGACCACCGGGCAGCGGGCGATCCCCGCCCGGCTTCGGAGCCTGGGCTATGAGTTTCGCCATCCGGAGGTCGAGGCTGCGCTGCGTGACGTGCTCGCCCGGCCATGAGGATCCATCGCCTGGAGCGCGAGCAGGTTCTCGACCGGCCCTTGGATGAGGTGTTCCAGTTCTTCTCGCAGGCGCATAACCTCGAGCGAATCACCCCTTCATGGCTCAACTTCAAGGTGCTCAGCCGCGAACCGATCGAGATGCACGCCGGAACCGTGATCGAGTACCGCCTGCGGCTGTACGGGGTGCCGTTCCGCTGGAGCTCGCGGATCGAGTCCTGGGAGCCCGACCATGGCTTCGCCGACCGGCAGGTCCGTGGCCCGTATCGTCTCTGGCACCACCGCCATGAGTTTGCCGCCGACGGCGAAGGGACGGTCGTGCGTGACCACGTCGAGTATGCGCTGCCGTTCGGCGTCCTGGGTGAGCTCGCGCACGCGGCCTTCGTCCGCCGCGATCTTCGCCGCATCTTTGATTTTCGCCACCGGGCGGCGTCACGGCTGCTGGCCTGATCGGAGGGCCGCTCACCCACCTTCTGAAACCGACAATCGCACCAGCCTGGTGTTACCGGCCGGGGCCGGGCTGAGCCCGATCGAGTTGGCCGGCGCCCCCTCGCGGCGTGCAGAGAATCGTGAATCGGTCCAGCTGGCCGCTGAGATCGCGGTCGATGACGTCCGTGTGGGCGGCGCTGAGCGCGGCCATCAAGTCCGCTCGTCGGGGCGAGGCCGTCGCGGGAGCGAGCCGGCCTAGATGGTTGATTCCGCGCGGTTAGGCGCAGTAGTTGACGAGGGCACGGGTTGGGCGTCCGAGTTGGTGGTTGAGGGTGATCGCGGCGGCGAGGCAGCAGAACCGCGCGAGGATGCGTTCTCTGAGGCCTTGGAGGGTGCGGGCTCCGTGGCGTTCGAGGGTGAGGATGTCTTTGCAGGTCCAGAAGATCGATTCGATCCGTTGGCGGATCGGGGCGAGATGCGGGCCTCGTCCTTTCTCGTCGCTGCGGCGGGGACGCACGAACGTGGCGTCGCGTTGGCTGACGGCCTGTGCGAACTCGCGGCCGGCGTAGCCTTTGTCACCGAGCAGCGTCTCGCCGCCGTGACGAGTGCAGCGGTCCAGGAGCACGAGCCCGACTTCACGCTCCCCGAGCTTTGGAGAGCAGAGCTCAAGCGCGCGGGGAGTACCGTCGGGACTGAAGATCGCGTGCAGCCGCATCCCCCAGAAGTATCGGGAGTGGCTGGCGCAGTAGCCGTAGTCAGCGGCGTCACTGATCGCGCCCGCCAGACACGATCCCCCGGCTCGCTTGACCGTCTCGCGGCTCCGTGCGCACTCGACCGGCGTGCTGTCGATCAGCAGCAGATCGTCATGAAACCCGGGGCTCTGGCTGGCGAACATGCCCATCAACCACTCCAGGCTGTCCGCAAGACGGCGACGGCGCTTGAAGTACCCCGACTGCTGCGGCAGCACGGGAAACAAGTGCGCAAGGCGCTTGCCGGCGACCGCGAGGAACCTTCGGTCCGATGGGATTCCCATGATCGCCTGCGCGACACAGAGCGTGACGACCTCCGAGTCTGTGACTCTACGAGCCACGTTCTTCGTCCGTTCTGGCAGGAGATCGTCGGCCGTGACGAACACGGTCGTGAGCAGCAGGTCGAGGTCGGCGTCCATCGTGGCCTCCAAGGTCGACGGTGCGGTTTGAGCACCGCCGACTTCGACCTTGCTGCTCTATATCCCTCGAAAACCCAAACAAACACGGCCACCGCCGTGGAATCACTCATCTAGGGCGCGCGTGAGCAGATAGGTGTCGATCAGCTCCGCGTGGGCGAGCTCCCGACAACCGCCGGCGAGCTGGGGAGGAGTCGCGTGGACCGCTCTGGACAGCGTGTCTTGGCGGGCTTGGAATGGTCCTTCCGCAGCGGCGAAGCACGGGGACGCATCCGGGGAGCGCCTCACCCACTGTCCGTAGCACCCGACGCCACTGTGCGGCGCCCGGCGCTCGGGAAACAAGCGCCAGGTTCGCCAGCCCGCGGCGCCCATCGCGAGGACGGGAGCGATCGTCATGGAATAATGGAAGCTCGTGCCCCAGAAGCTGGACTTGGTGGAGAGAAACCGTTCCGCAAGCAGCGGCAGCGCCAGGATGAACACCCGCGAGGACAGGCTCAGAAACAGGAACGGCGCCAGCAGGGCGAGCATCGTGTGGGGTTTCTGCACCGGCGCGAAGGTGATCGTGAACACGCGCCAGGGGGCGCGCACCAGCGCCCAGACGGCGTCAGGGAGATTCTGGCCGAGCTCTGAATTCCCCAGAACACCGCGTAGGCGCCCGCGAGCAAGTACCCTCCGGCGCGGCCGAGGCGCGGCCTGGCGAACAAGAACACCGGCACGATCGAGGCGGCAACCAGCAGACTCTGCGCGATCACCAGCACCCGGGGATCGGACCAGACCCAGTAGTGCGGCGTCAGCGCGGCAACGAGCGGGCTGAAGTGATCTCCGAGGATGTTCTTGCCCAGGATCGAGCTGAACGGCGACTCGAAGCGGCTGTAGTGCCAGATCGCCTGGTCGGCGACAAGTCGAGCCCGCTCTGCAGGTGGACGTAACGGCCGCGCGATCGCCGAGCCGGGCATCGACTCGCTTGACGGTCTGGGAGGATCCAGTGATCGCACGGACAGAACTGGGGCAGAGATTCCCGCGCTGATCTGCCCGTCCGACGCGGTCGTGCGCCGGGACCAAACCGCGAGCAGGGTGGCGATCGTGGCTGGCGTGCTCTTCATCCTCGCGGGGCTCGTCAAGTTCGTCTTCCATCACTGGGAACTGCACGCGTTCCGCGAGTTCGGGTTGCCGTGGCCGTCGGCGATGGAGATCGTCGCCGGCGTAGTGGAGATCGCGGGGGGAGCTCTGCTGATGCTGCGCCTGCTGCTCCTCCCCGTGGCCGCGATCCTTGGCGCGACGATGGTGGTGGCGATCGTCGCCTCGGGGGTTGGTCACGGGGACGTGATTCCGAGCCTCACGCTCGCCCCGGCGCTGCTTGCGGCGATGGTGTTCCTGCTCGGGCGCGCCCGGCGGACGGTCTGAACAGCATTTCCTCGTCGTTCGACATATCGACTCCAGGATGGCGGTCTTGATCTGGCAGCCTAGGGTCGATGATCGTCCGCAAGGCCAGGATCGAGGACGCCGAGGTGGTCGCGCTGATCATGGCCGCGGTTGCCGAGGAGGATGTTCTGGGGACCGAGCCTCCCGTCGACATCGACGCGCGGGGGGCGCAGTTCCGAGAAACGATCGACGGACACGGTCGGGCCGTGCTCTGGATGCTGGAGCAGAACGCCAAGGCTGTCGGGTACGCCGGCGTACAGGGGCGGGCTCCCGGTGTCCTTTCGCTGGCGATGGCCATCGTTCCCGAGTCGCGCGGCCGGGGAGGGGGACGGGCGCTGGTGGAGACGATCGTCGAACATGCCCGCTCGTCCGGAGCGCACAAGATCGAACTGGAGGTGTGGATCGACAACGCCCGGGCCATCGCGTTGTACGCCTCGGAGGGGTTCGAGGTCGAAGGCCTACGGCGCAACCATTACCGCCGGCGCGACGGGCGCCTCCGCAGCGCGCTGCTGATGGCGCTTCACCTCGCCGAGGTCGATCGTCTCAGCCGGGCCGGCCTCGATTGACCCCTCGAGCCGCGTTCGATTAACCCAGCCCGTCGTCCCGGCGGCGAGCGACCCAGCCCGTCGTCCCGGCGGCGAGCGAATCGCTGCTAGGCGGCTTCTTCCACGTACCCCGCGGCAACGCACGTATCGCAATACGCGGCCGGCGGCACACGGGGCTCGTAGCAGCCCGGACGACAGCAGGTGGAAGAGCGCTTGGGCCGGCCGCGACCGATGCGCGCGGCGGCGGCATCCTTGAGCTCTTCGCGCATACGATCGAGTTCCGCGGCGTGGTCGGCGCAGAACCGACGGCCCTTTATGGCCAGCTGCTGACAATGGCTTCCGCTGCGGCAACGCATAGACTCGTTATTATAGCAACAATCCGTTGAACCCATCTGCCCAGGGGTCCTGTCCCGCTTAGCGGGTCGCGGCTGGGCTGCTATTCGGCGGGCCCCCGGTTTAGCAACGAAGGCATTCTGTCCAATTCTGTCCTGGTTAGCTGGTCAATGCCAGGTTACTTTCCGGGCGGAGCCCGAGTCTAGGGACGGGTACTTCTCGGGTGTACGGGACCGCCGGCGCGGGTGCCGTTTCGCGGTCTCGCCGGAAGCATCTGATATAGCGTCTGGTACCCGCTCAGATAGATCGCCTGGTAGTCGCTGATCACCGGGTTGAACGCGCCGTCGGGGAAGGAGAACACCTGTCTCCCGGTGCGCACCCGGAGCCCGGCCGTGGTTCGAGAGGCGAGATCAGAGTAATAGACGACGTCCCCGACGATCGTCGCCGCGCCGGAGATCTTCCCGCCGCCCTTGTGCGTCCAGCGCACAGCTCCGGAGCGGGCGTTGAAGGCGTAGAAGGTTCCGTCGTATGAGCCGATGTACACCGTTGGCCCCAGCCCCGGCGTGTCCTCGACGGCGGGTGAGGCGTACACGTATGCGCCGGTCGATGTTGCCCACGCGAGCTTGCCCGTGCGGGCGGCGAACGAATAGACCCGGCCGTCGGTGCTGCCCAGATACACACGCTCGAACGCGACTGCCGCGGTGGAGTAGAAGGTGCCCGAGCCAAAGCCGAAATGCGTTCCGTCGGTGCCTACCGCCCAGACCTCGTGCCCATCATCGGCCTTCAGCGCGTACGCGCGGCCAGCATAATCACCGAAGTAGAGGATTCCGTGTGACAGCGTGGGTCCACCCTTCACGGCGCCGCTGGCGTGGTATGACCAGTTCAGATGGCCGTCGCGCGCGCGCAGCGAGTACACCTCTCCCGCCTGATCCCCGAAGTAGAGCGTCGGACCCCACACGAGCGGAGAGGACTCAGTGCCGGCCGGCACCCGTCGAGACCACACCTTGTGTCCGGCTCGCATTGACAGGGCGACAAGACGCCCGTTGCCGGGGTTCTGTCCTGCTTTGGGGTTCGTCGAGAGCAGTGGCACGAACACCAGCCGATCGCGTACGTCGATCGCCGGTGAAGCGGCGGCGAGCGTGCCGACGCGTCGCTGCCACACGAGGCGGCCGCTGAGCTTGTTGATCGCCTTCGCCCAACCCTGGTCGTCGACCAGATAGATGGTGTCCTGGTAGATCACGGGAGGGAACTCCAGGAGCACGTGGTCGTTGTAGGTCCAGCCCACGCGCAACGGCGGATCCAGGGCTCCAGCTCCTGGAAAGAAACGCGTGCGGCCCGCGTCGAAGCCGTACCGCGGCCACTCGAACTTATTTATGACCACACGGCGCGGCGGCGGGCGGTTGGCGGTCGAGCGGGTGAACGATAGGCCCGGGTGAGAGATATTGGCGGGCGAATGCAGCAGGATGACCACCACCGTTCCACCCAGCGCGAGCAGCAGAACCGCCACGGCGGCCAGTCCCCACCGCACCCACGGCCGCGAACCGGGACTCGGCATTGGGTCAATGCTAATGGCCGGGCAGGCGGATGAGCCGGTCGGCGCGCGAGACGAGCGCTCGGCGAGCGAAGATGGGTAACGTGGATCCCCCGCGCGCGAGCGATGATGGGTCGGTGGATCCCACGCGCGCGAACGAGCTGATCGAGAGGGTGCGGTCGCTGCCCGCCGCGGCGCCGCTAGTGCGCTGTCTCGGTGAGCGTGATGTGCGCGGTCCACACTTGGTGGGCGGAGCCGTCCGCGATCTGTTGATGGGCGGAGAGCCCGACGATCTTGACCTTGTGGTCGAGGGAGACCCCGTGGTGCTGGCGATGGCCCTCGGCGGAGAGGTTCAAGTGCACGACCGGTTCGCCACCGCGACCGTGTTCGCCGAGGGATTCACCTACGACATCGCTCGCGCGCGACGCGAAACATACGCTGTGCCCGGCGCGCTGCCGGCAGTGTCCCCCGCAGGCCTGGAGGAGGATCTGCAGCGACGGGACTTCACCGTCAATGCGATCGCGATCGCGCTTGGGCCGCCCGAGCCTGGGAGGCTGACGGCGGGCGGCGGCGCGCTCGAGGATCTTGGGGCGGGCCGCTTGCGCGTGCTTCACGACCGCAGCTTCATCGACGACCCGACGCGCTTGCTGCGGCTGGTCCGCTACGCGAGCCGGCTGGGCTTCGTGGCCGAGGCACGGACGCACGAGCTCGCCCGGGCGGCTGTACGCGCCAGAGTCATCGCTTCTGTCAGCGGGTCTCGGATTGGCGCAGAGCTGAGGCTGCTGGCGCGCGAGCGCGATCCGATCGCGGCACTCTTCGCGCTGGCGGAGCTTGAGCTCGACAGCTCGATCCATCCCGGCTTTCGGCTCGATGATCCCGCGCTGGCGCACCGTGCGCTGGCGCTTCTGCCGGGCGACGGTCGCCGTGATCTGCTCGCGCTGGGGCTCGCTGCGCGGGGTGTCCCAGGCGCCGAGCTGGCAAGCCTGCTCGACTCGCTCGCGTTTGCCGGCGCCGACAGGGACACGATCCTCGCGACCGCAGCGCGCGGTGAGCGGACCGCCGCGGCGCTCGCCGAGGCGACGCTGCCATCGGAGATTGGCACCGTGCTTCAGGACGCCGGGCCAGAGCTTGTCGCACTCGCCGGCGCGCTGGGCCCGGCGGCGCGCGCGCGGGAGTGGCTCGAGCGGCTTCGTAAGGTGAGTCTCGCGATCGATGGCGACGATCTGATCGCCGCGGGAATACCCGAGGGGCCGGCGATCGGGCGCGGCCTGCGCGCGGCGCGAGCGGCTAAGCTCGATGGCCGCACCGACGGGCCCGAAGACGAGCTCACCCAAGCCCTCGGCGGGGCGCGCGAGCGATAGCCTGCGAGCATCGATCCGACGTCGCCCAGCCCGTGAGGCTGCCGGAGCCGTTCTACCATGCCGGCGAGCACGTCGGCATCGATCTGCCCGGCGCTCGCGCGGTGTTCACGACCCGTCGTGGCGGGTTCTCCACCGGGCGCTACGCGAGCCTGAATCTTGGCCATCCTGGGGCTTTCACCGACGACCGTCCCAACGCGCTGCGGCGCAACCGGGAGTCCCTGGAGGAAGCGCTCGCCGTTCGGTTCGCATCGGCCCAGCAGGTTCACGGGGTGAAGGTCGCGACGGCCGATTGGCGATCCCAGCCGTGCGAGGCCGATGGCCTGGCCACGGCGGTGCCAGGACTGGCGCCGATGGTGCTGAGCGCGGACTGCCTGCCGATCGCCCTCGCGGGCCAAGGTGCGGTCGCGATGCTCCACGCTGGGTGGCGGGGACTCGTCGCGGGCGTCGTGCGCGAGGGGGTTGGTGCGCTGCGAGGGCTCGGTGCCGGCGGACCGTTCGCCGCGGCGATCGGTCCCGGCGCGGGTCCGTGCTGCTATGAGGTCGGCGAGGAGGTGCGTGCGGCGTTCTCAAGCTGCTCAGGAGCTTTGGCCGGCGGACGCAGGCTCGACCTGAAGGCAGCCGCGCGCGAGACGCTGGCGCTCGCCGGCGTGACGTGCGTGTACGACGTCGGACTGTGCACGATCTGCTCAGATCCATCGCTGTTCTTCTCGCATCGCCGTGATGGCGGGGTCACCGGACGCCAGGCGGGGATCGCATGGCGCCGCTGATCGCGGGGCTGAGCGCGGACCGTGTACGGGGGAATCTCGACCAGGTACGCCGCGAGATCACCGCAGCGGGACGAGATTGGCATGAGGTGGAGATCCTGGCCGCGGTCAAGTACTTACCCGCGGAGGAGATCGGCGTTCTGGCGGACGCCGGGATCGAGCTGCTGGGCGAGAATCGCGCGCAGGATCTGATCAGCCGAGCCCCGGCATACCCGGGTCGCTTCACCTGGGACTTCATCGGTCATCTGCAAAGTCGCAAGGTCCGGCCGTTGTTGGCGCATGTCCGCTACTTCCACTCGGTCTCCAGCGACTCCGTGCTCGCCCAACTTGCGCGCCACGCCCCACCCGAGACCGAGATCCTGGTCGAGATCAATTCTGCCGGCGAACCGCGTAAGGGCGGAATTGCACCTGATCAGCTGTCCGCGTTCCTGGAGCGCTGCCCGGTGCGCGTCATTGGGCTGACGACGATGCCGCCGCGCTCCAATGATCCGGAAGTCAGCCGACCCTATTTCGCCGCTCTGAGGGAGCTCGCCCAAGATCACGGGCTAGCGCAGCTCTCGATGGGTACGAGTCAGGACTATGTGGTGGCGGCACAGGAGGGGGCGACGATCGTGCGTCTGGGCACGCGCCTCTACGCTCCAGACGCGCGATAATTCATAATGCCGGGCAGGAAGACGACGTTCCTGCGCGAACCCTGAGACCCATATGGCCTTCCGTGACACCTGGCATCGCACGCTCGTCTACTTCGGGCTTACTGAGGATCACGCCTACGAGGAGGAGGGCGAGCACTACGCCGAGCCCGAGGTCGAGCCTCAGGACACCTACAGCGAACGGCCGAACGTGCGTCGCCTGAGCTCGCGCCGGCGCCGCGACGAGATTGACGACATCTTCGCCGAGGACTCCGGCACGGAGCGGCGGACCACTTCGCTGCACCCCGTTGGCGGCGGACGCGCCAACGGGCGAGGCGCAGCCGGGACAGGGGGAGGGGGCGATGTTCGCGTGCACTTCGTCGCGCCGAAGAGCTTCAACGACGTGCAGGATGTCGCCGACAAGTTCAAGGACTCAATCCCGGTGATCATCAACCTCCAGGGGACCGACACGGACCTCTCCAAGCGCCTGATCGATTTCTCGAGCGGCCTCACCTACGCGCTTGAGGGAGGAATGCAGCGGATTGCCGACAAGGTCTTCCTGCTCACTCCGCACAACGTCGAAGTTTCAGCGGAAGAGCGCGCCCGATTGGTTGAAAAGGGCTTCTTCAACCAGAGCTAGAGGACAGCAGGCTGCGCTCGCGGTCTGAGACGTTGACAACCGTCACGGTTCATCCGAGCGAAGCTGGTTTGGAGCTAGTGTTCAAGGCAATGCGAGTCGGCCTTATCGGCGCAGGCAACATGGCGAGGGCGCTGGCCCGCGGCTGGGGTGATCCGGTGCTTTGCTCGGACGGTGGCTCGGGCGCAGCGCAGGCCCTGGCGCAGGAGCTCGGGGGGGAGGCGGTCGATAACGTCGCCGTTGCCTCGCAGGCCGACGTAGTGGTGCTATGCCACAAGCCGGCCCAGCTCGCATCTGTGGCCGCGGAGATCGGCGCATACGCCAGAGCGATTGCGTCAGTGCTCGGTGCCACCCCGATCGCGGCCCTGCGCGAGGCGTATCCGGATGCACCGCTGGTTCGCGTGATGCCCAACACGCCGGTCGAAGTGCGCCGGGGGGTACTGTGCTACTGCGCCGGGCCCGGAGTCGACGCTCGGTTCGAGGCGGAGCTGCTGGGGCTGTTCGAACGTCTCGGAACGGTGGTGCGGATCGATGAGCGCCTGATGGATCCCGCGACCGCGGTGATGGGCGTCGGACCTGCGTACCATGCGCTGATGGCCGAGGCGCAGATCGATGCCGCGGTTCGCCACGGCCTGAGCGCAGCGCTCGCCGGACGGCTCGTCGTGGAGACGATGGCCGGAAGTGCTGCACTGCTCTCGCGCCGCAGGTGCGACACGCTCTCGGTCAGGCGAGAGGTGACCTCGCCGGGGGGATCCACCGCGCGTGGTCTGGCGGCGCTCGAGCGTGGCGGCGTGCGCGCGGCGTTCCAGAGTGCGATTGACGCCGTGCTGAGCGGATCCGGGGGCGGTGAGCGGTGAGCGTCCTCGGTGCGCTGACGCGGGCCAACGTAGCCCACTACGTAAGCGCGCTGTTCACCGTCTACATCCTGCTGATCTTCGTCTACATACTCGTCAACCTGATTTTCTCGCTTGGCGTGCGGCCGCCGTACGCACGATGGTCTGACGCCGTGCTCAACTTTCTGCGCGATGTATGCGACCCCTACCTGAGGATCTTTCGCCGCTTCATCCCTGCGGTGGGGATGTTCGACTTCAGTCCGATGATCGGCATCGTTCTGCTGGTGATCGTGCAGCGGATCGTGGTCAGCGCGATCCACGGTTGACCGGCTCGGCTGATGCTGATCCGGGCGAGGGCCCTGCCGAACGCGCGCGCGGTGGCGTTCGCGCGTACAGGCGCACTGGTCGTATTCATCCTGATCTTCGATCAGCTGACCAAGCGGACGATCGCTGCCGGAATTGCCCCTGGGATGCAGCACAGGTTCCTCCCCGGTGTCGAGTTCGTACATGTTCGCAACACCGGAGTCGCGTTCGGTTTCTTCTCCGGCGGCGGGACCCTCGTGCTCGTGTTCACGCTCGCGGCGCTCGCCGCGCTGGTCGGCTACTTGGCGCGCCGTCCAGAGCGCCCGTGGCTGTGGGTCCCGACCGGGCTGTTGCTCGGTGGCGCGGTCGGAAACCTGATCGACCGGGTCGCGAATGGCGCGGTAACGGATTTCATCAAGCTGCCGCTGTGGCCGGCGTTCAACGTCGCCGACACGGCGATCACCTTCGGCGTGCTGACGCTGCTGTGGGTACTCGAAGGTCCGCGGCGCGATGGGCGCTGAACTGCCGATCGGGCTAGAGGTGCCTCGCGAGGCAGCCGGTACTCGACTCGACACGTTCCTGGCGGCGCCGCTGGGCTCGCGGGTCCGCGCGCAGGAGCTGATCGACGCTCGCCGGGTGCGTGTCGACGGGTACCTTCGTCGCAAACGCCACGCGGTGAAACCCGGCGAGCGGATCGAGATCGACGGCGACGATGAGCGTCCTGCGCCGGCGCCCGCGCCCACGCCGGCGCCGTTCTCCATTGCCTACGAGGATCAGCATCTGCTGGTAATCGACAAGCCGGCCGGCGTCGTCGTGCACCCGGCTCGGGGTCACCGTACGGGAACCCTCGCCCAAGCTCTGGCGGGGCGTGGCGCCGGTGGTGATGAGCCCTGGCGCGCCGGGATCGTTCACCGTCTCGATCGAGACACCTCAGGCCTGCTGGCGGTTGCTAAGAGCGATCGAGTCCATCGTGCGTTGAAGGGTTTGCTGGTCGCTCGCGGGCTGCACCGCGAGTACCTAGCGCTGGTCGAAGGCCGACCGCCGGCCAGAACCGGGACCATCGATGCTCCGATCGGGCGTCATCGCCGGGATCGGGTGCTCATGTCCGTCGACTCCGACGAGCCGCGGGAGGCACGCACGCACTTCGAGCTCGAGCGGATGCTGGGCGACTCTACGTTGCTGCGTGTGGTCCTCGATACGGGGCGAACTCACCAGATCCGAGTGCACATGGCGGCGATCGGACACGCCGTGTGCGGTGACCCTCAGTATGGGACGGTGGGGCTCTACGGCCTGGAACGACAGTTCCTGCACGCGACGCGGCTGGCGTTCGAGCATCCCGTGACGGCGACGGCACTCGACGTGCGCTCGCCGCTGCCAGAGGATCTGACCGCAGCGCTGGAGCGGGCGGCGGCGCTGTAGAAGGTAAAGGGCGGACCGAGCCACCGGAGGTAGGGAAGGGGGGCCCGGTCCGCACTACGAATCGCCACCGCAGGTAGGGGAAGGGAGACGACCCGTAAAGCAGAGAACGTCGCCGGGGACTGAAACTTGCGTAAACTGAGGAGAAACTTTTAAGTACCGATCCCGCTCACGCGGATCGCGGCCCTGCCTCGGATCGCCGAGGTCCCGCGAGCAGGCGTGAGCGGAAGACTCACGTCAACGACAAACAAGGGAGCAGGACGGTGGCTCAAATCGGCATCAAGGAGCTGCTGGAGGCCGGTGTGCACTTCGGCCACCAGACGCGTCGCTGGAATCCCAAGATGCGGCGCTTCATCTTCGGTGAGCGAGACGGCAACTACATCATCGACGTACTGGAGACGCAGGCGTTGCTGGAGAACGCGCGGCGCTTTGCCTCCGAGGTGGCGCATCGGGGTGGGGTGGTTCTGTTCGTCGGCACCAAGAAGCAGGCCCGGGATGCGATCCGCGACACGGCACAGGCCGCCGACATGCCGTACGTCAACCATCGTTGGCTCGGCGGCCTGCTGACAAACTTTCAGACGATTTCACTGCGCATCAGGCGCTTGCACGATCTCGAACGCTACGAGGCCGAAGGCCAGCTGCAGCTGCTGCCAACCCGGGAGCGGATGGCGGCGCAGGCAGACCTGGCGAAGCTTAGGGCGAACCTCGGTGGTGTCAAGAACATGCAGCGGGTGCCCGATGCGGTGTTTGTGATCGACCTGAAAACCGAGGCGATCGCCGTCCGTGAGGCCCAGCGCCTACGGATCCCGATCATCGGCCTGGTGGACACCAACTGCGATCCCGACGGGATCGACTATGTCGTGCCCGGCAACGACGACGGCATCCGCTCGTGCACCACGATCGCTCGGGCGATCGGCGACGTCGTCGCGCAGGGACATGGCGTATTCCGGGCGGAGGAGGAGCGGGCACGGCTGGAGCGGGAACGGCTCGAAGCGGAGGAGCGCGCTCGTCAGGAGGCTCAACAGCAGGCGCGCCGCGAAGCCGAGGAGGCTGCTGCCGCGCGTGCCGCCGCGGAGGCGGCGGCCGAGGCGTCCGCCACGGCGAGGCCCGTGCCACCGGTCGCGGGCGTCCCTGCGCCTGCCGCGCCTGCGCCTGCTGCGCCTGCCGCGCCTGCGCCTGCCGCGCCTGCGCCTGCCGCGCCTGCGCCTGCCGCGCCTGCGCC
>JBPCRJ010000097.1:0-7160 GCA_050996975.1 Solirubrobacteraceae bacterium
CACTACGACAAGCTAGCTCAGCGAAATAGCACCTGTCCACGCAGTCTCGCAGGCAGAAACCTCAACAAACCCGGGCACATCCGCGCCGATCAGTGCGCAACCATCCGAGTTTGGGAATCCGAGCTAAGGGCTCGTCGACGACTGACTGGCCATCGATCGTCTAGACCGGATCAGCGGGATCGGTTGAACCGGCTGGGTCAGCGCCGAGCGCCGTTTCGGCCTCGCGCGCCGGCAGCGGAGTGTTGTAGATCGCCGAGCCGGGCTGTTGCCGACGACCTCCCTGCGCCAGCGATCCCGTCTCGATCGCCGCGAATCCGAGCTGCTCGATCAGCTCCCCGACGATGCCATTGGCCTCTCGGTCATCGCCGGCCAGGAACAACGCGATGCGCTCCTCCCGCGGTGAGCCGGGCGCTCCGGCGGTCGCGAGCGTCTCGTAGTGCATCGTGTTGAACGCCTTCACCAGACGCGCGCCTTCAAGATGCTGGGCGATCAACTCGGTCGACGTGACCCGATCGCCGTCAAGCTCGCCGATCGAGCCGTCGCGATCGCGGTAGTAATTCGTGGCGTCAACCACGATCTTGCGCCGAAACGGCTCCACCGGCAGCTCGCCGTAGCGTCCGAAGGGGATCGCCAGGATGATCATCTCCCCGCCGATCGCCGCCTCGGTCACCGTGGCCGCCCGCGCCCGGCCGCCGAGCTCAGCGCCCAGTCCGGCCAGCGAATTGGGGCCGCGCCGGTTGGCGATCGCAACCTGGTGCCCTCCGCGCACCAGCAACCGCATCATCGTCCCGCCGATCCTTCCGCTGCCGACAATGCCGATCCTCATGCCCTCACCGCTCCCGGATCGCCAACATCGTGCATCCCCACGTTATACAAGTGGCGCGAGCGGGAAGGAGCCTCAAATGCTCTCGACTGAAGCTGGAGGAGGCGGAAACCTGAGAGCAAGGGTCGGGCGCGGAGCGCCCCGATTGCGACTCCGGGCGCCAGCGACAGGACTCCAGCCCTCAGCGGCCGGCGGATCCCGATGAGCGTCGCGCCAGAGCCCCACGAGATCTTTGCCCGGACCCGGGAGGAGGGGAAGCGGCGCCTGGCCCGTTCCCGGCTCGAGCTCGCCTCGACCGCGCTCGTGGCCGGCTTCGACGTCGTCTTCGGGGTGATCGCCCTCGGCGTGATCGCCGCCAGCCTCACGCCGAAGACGGGACCGGAGATCGGTCACCTGGTCGGAGGTCTGGGCTTCGGGATCGCGTTCGTGTTCATCGTCGTCGGACGCTCGGAGCTGTTCACCGAGAACTTCCTCGTCCCGATGGCGGGACTGCAGCGCAGCCGCTCCTCCAAGCTCAAGCTGGCGGAGCTGTGGACTGTCTCCCCGGTGCTGAACATCCTCGGCGGGATCGCCCTGGTCCTGATCGTCACCTCGCACGGCGTGCTGCCGCCGGGAACCGCCAAGAGCCTGCTGCACATCGCCAACGACTTTCATCACCGCAGCACGGCCGGCCTGTTTCTCAGCGCGATCGCCGGCGGGGCGCTGATCACGCTGATGACCTGGCTGATCGAGGGGGTCGGGACCGTCGGCGGACGCATCGTGGCCGCCTGGATCGGGGGCGCGCTGCTGACCCTCGGAGCGTTCAACCACGTGATCGTGGTGACGCTCGAGCTCGTGTTTGGAATCCGCTACGGCGCGCACTACGACTGGCTCTACATCGCGCAGAACTTCGTCGTCGCCGCCGCCGGCAACATGGCGGGTGGCCTTCTGTTCGTCACCCTCACCCGGACCGGACAAGCCGCGGGCTCAGGCGAGGGAAGCCGGCCGAGCGAAGGCTGAAGGACCAAGCCCACGGGCCACGCGCCGGCTGAAGCGGCGAGGGCCACCGGCCCAGCAAGGGATGAGGGCCGGGGCGAGTCAGTCGGGCGCCGCGGCGAGCTGCTCGTGCCCGGACGGGCGTCCGTAGAAGCACGTGGCGAGCGCCACCGCGATCAGGGCACCGGCCACGGGGCCGGCGAGATAGATCCAGTAGCTCTCCATCCGGCCTCCGATGAGGGCAGGTCCCAGTGAGCGAGCCGGGTTCATCGAAGCGCCGCTGACGGGACTGGCGAACAGGCCGAGCAAGGCGATCGTGGCCCCCACCGCCAGCGCGGAATTGTGGCCCACCAGGCGCGGACCGGCGGCGGCGGTGCACAGGATCACGAGCACCAGCGTCGCGGTGAGGACGACTTCCATCGCCAGCGACGTCACGGACCCGAGGTGGGGCAGCGTCGCGCCGAGATGCCCGACGTTGCCGAACAGCGCGATCAGCGCCAGCGCCGCGAGCATCGCCCCGCAAGCCTGAGCGGCCAGGTACAGGAGCGCGCGCCGCGGGGGGAAATCACCGCGTACCGCGAACGCGAGCGTGACCGCCGGGTTCAGGTGGGCGCCGGAGATCCCGCCGATCGCGTAGATCAAGGCGGTCACCATCAGCGCGGGCGCGACCACCTTCGCGGCGTGGCCAAGCGGCTGGTGGGTGGCCGCCTCGATCGTGTCGCCCCCGGCCGCGACCAGCGTCAGGAGCAGCGTGCCCACGAGCTCGGCGAGCAGCCGTCTCCACCGAAGCGCTGGATCCCAGAACAGCCGACCGGACTCCCGCGGGTGCTCGGCGAGCAGTGCGTGAACGACCTCTCGCGGGGACTCGGCGACTGTTTCTCGCGGGTGCTCGGCGGCGGCGGCGCGACCGGTCGGCGAATCCGGCGTCACCTTGCGGGCGCAGTCAAGGGATGCTCACGAGCACCGACGGAATCATCGTCGACTCGTCGATCAGGTGCCCGGCGCTGACGCGGTGATACCCGTCGGCGAGGACGAGCGGACCGGTCTTCGGGCGCACGAGCAGCACCGGCGACAGGGGCCGGCCGGTCCGAATCTGCGCCAGCTTCGCCGCGACGCCTTCGTTCCCGGCCGGCAGCGGAGCAAGCTCGGCCGCGCGCAGGATGTCCTTGGCGGCGAACGTGCACGCCTTGCGGCGGCGCTTGTGCAGGCGCTCGAGCGCGATCGAAACGTGACGCTTGTGCAGCATCAGCATCAGGAAGTGCTCGGCGGCGGTGAAGTCGTGGGACTCGGGCTCGGCCATCCACGCCGGTTTGGGATCACTCCTCATCGCAGGCGGCATTCACACTCCTCGGTCGCTCGGTTTAGCTGCGTGGCGTTGGTGGTAGACCTGCTTGAATAGCGGATGCGGTCAACGTCCCGACCTGCCGCGGTCAAAAGGAGGATCTCATGCCAGATCAAGAGGGCAACACCAAGGCCCCGGAAACCGCGTCGTCGCTGCACGCGTATAAGGAAGGCCGTAAGGAGCAGGTCAGTGGCGACGGCGACAAGCTTGAGTCGACCGATCCCAAGGATATGCAGCAGGACGAGCTCGAGGGCGAAGGCGAGCTGGGGCTGCCGCACGAGAAGAAGTAGGCAGGCGAGGATCGGGCTCCAAGCTCGCTTGGGGCCAGTCGGATCCGCTGTCAGTCGTGCTTGACTCATCTCGGTGCAGCGAGCACCGGGATGAGTCAGCGACGACCTGCATGAGGCGGCGTCGCGGACAAACGAGATCGTCAGAAAGAGAGACCGCAGATGACTGAAAGCGTGCCGCCCGCCAAGCCCACCGACGCCGCGGCTCCCGCCACAACTACCGACTCGGGGATCCCCGCCCCCAGCGATGAGTACTCGCTGACCGTTGGACCCACCGGTCCCAGCGTCCTGCACGACCACTACGTCGTCGCCAAGATTCAGCACTTCAACCGCGAGCGGGTGCCCGAACGTGTCGTGCACGCCAAGGGAGGCGGCGCCCACGGCTTCTTCGAGGTCACCGAGGACGTGACGCAGTACACCCGCGCGAGCTTCCTTTCCCACGTGGGCAAGCGCACGCCGATGTTCGCCCGCTTCTCCCATGTGGCCGGAGAGCACGGATTCCCCGACACCGTGCGCGACCCGCGCGGCTTTGCGCTGAAGTTTTACACCGCCGAGGGCAACTTCGACCTGGTCGGCAACAACACCCCCGTGTTCTTCGTCCGCGACGCGACTAAGTTCCAGGACTTCATCCATTCCCAGAAGCGGCTGCCGGACACCGGGCTGCGCTCCAACGACATGATGTGGGACTTCTGGACGCTCTCGCCGGAGAGCGCGCACCAGGTCACGGTCCTGATGTCTGAGCGCGGGATCCCGCGTACCTGGCGGAACATGAACGGCTACAGCAGCCACACGTTCTCCTGGGTCAACGCCGGCGGCGAGCGCTTCTGGGTCAAGTACCACCTCAAGACGGCCCAGGGGATCGAGTGCTTCAGCGACGACGAGGCCGCCGCGATGGTCGCCGAGGATGCGGATTTTCACCGCCGCGACCTCGGAGAGGCGATCGCCCGCGGCGACGCTCCCGAATGGCGCCTGGAGATGCAGATCATGCCGTTCGAGGAGGCCGCCGACTATCGCTTCAACCCGTTCGACCTGACCAAGGTGTGGCCGCACAGCGACTACGCGCCGATCCAGGTGGGCCGCATGGTCCTCGACCGCAACCCGGCCAACTTCTTCGCCGAGGTCGAGCAGGCGGGATTCTCGCCGGCCAATCTGGTGCCCGGGACCGGTCTCAGCCCCGACAAGATGCTGATGGGTCGGATCTTCTCCTACCACGACACCCACCTGCACCGTATCGGCCCCAACTACGAGCAGCTGCCGATCAACGCGCCGAGGGTCGACGTGCACTCCTACAACAAGGATGCCTCGATGACCTACCACCACGCCGGCGACCAGCCCGTCTACGCCCCCAACAGCCACGGAGGCCCGCGGGCCGACACGCAGCGGGGCGCTGACCTCACCTGGTCGGTGCCCGGCGGTGAGCTCGGGCGCTACGCCTACGAGAAGCACGCGCAGGACGACGACTTCGGTCAACCCGGGACGCTGTACCGCGAGGTGATGGACGATGCCCAGCGCGAGGCGCTCGTGACCAACATCGTCGGCCACGCCAGCGATCGGGTCAGCGAGGAGACCCAGCTGCGCGTGATCGCGTACTGGGCCAACGTGGATCCCGGGCTCGGCGCGCGCGTCGCGGCTGGACTCGGCCACGGGAATGGGGCCGTGACCGCCGATGGCGCGTCGGCCAAGCAGGCCGCGGAGACCGTCGCCGCGCACGCCAATCGCGCGTAGACCCCAGCCGCATCTCCTAGACACAACAGCCGCATCGCGTAGACACAAGCTGCATCAGTAGGTGAGTAGGGCCTGCGGACAGGCATTGAGCGTCCGGGCCATCAGCCAGCCACAAAAGGAGCGCCATGCCCGACGTCGAGTTCCCGTGTAACGGTTCTGGATCCACCACCTCCGGCTACCTGGCCGTGCCGGAGTCCGGCGCGGGTCCGGCCGTGGTCGTGCTGCAGGAATGGTGGGGTCTGGTTCCCGAGATCCGGGGCGTCTGCGACAGCCTCGCGCGGGAGGGCTTCCTCGCTCTGGCCCCCGACCTGTTCCACGGTGAGACGACCGAGCAGCCGGACGAGGCCGAGCAGAAGATGATGGCGATGAACATGGACGCCGCCGTCAAGGAGATGAGCGGCGCGGTGGACTTCCTCGCCGCCCATGAAGGCCACCAGGGCGAGCGCATCGGCGCGCTCGGCTTCTGTCTCGGCGGTGGCCTGGCGGTCTGGGCGGCTAGCGTGAATCCCAAGATCGCCGCCACCGTCAGCTACTACTACGTGATGCCGCACGGCAAGCCGGACTTCTCGGCGATCCACGGCCCGGTGCTGGGACACTTCGGCACCGCGGACGACTTCGTCTCGGTCGACGCCGCGCGCGAACTCGAGCAGGAGCTACGCGACGCCGACGTTCCGGTCGAGTTCCACTTCTACGACGACGCCGGCCACGCGTTCATGAACGAGGCCGACCGCCTGGGCACCTACAACCCCGAGGCGGCCGGAATGTCGTGGAACCGCACGATCCGCTTCCTGGAGACCAACCTCGCCAGCTGAGGCGGGGCCCACGGCCGTAGGCGGGGTCTGCGGCCCTGGGGCGATCGCCAGGAGGCGCTACCCCCGCAGATCGCCGAGATAGTCCGTGGCGATCTCGCCGGCCTTGCTCCCGTCCTGAGGTCCCGCGGGCTCGGCACCGATCTGCTGCATGATCCCGAGCTCATCGGTCGAGCCCCACCGCTCGACGATCTGACCGTTCTCGAAGCGCCCGATCTGCAGGCCGCGGGCCTCGATTCGCTTACCGGTGGGCGGGACCCCGTGGAAATCTCCCTGGTGGGTCCCGGTGAGGGTGTAGGCGATCACCACGTGGTCCTCGTCGGCGACCAGTGTGGCCGGCTCGAGGTGGGCGTCGGGAAACGCGGTCCCGAGCGTCTTGAAGAAGCTCCGGAAGCCCTCGCGCCCGGGGCCCTGTTCGGGGGCCGGGTCGTGGTCGAGCGCGTCGACGGCGAACAGCGTGTCGACGGCTCCGTCGACGTCTCCGGCGTTCAGCTTCTCAGCTGCCTGCTCCTGCGCGGCGATATTTTGATCTTTGGTCATGCCCCGGGTATGCCCGGTTTAGCCGGCGGACAAACGGGTATCAATGTTCTTGCGATGGCCCGTAGATCACGTACCCAGCCTCTTTCCCCTGTCGGCGCGGTGCTGCGCGGTGCGATCGCCGGCGCGGCCGGCACGGCGGTGATGACCGCAGCGCAGACGGCCTACTACAAGCGGACGGGGGCCGAATCAAGCTCGACGCCTTACGAGGTGGCCAAGCGGATCATCGAGGGCGTGCTCCAGCGCCCGGTGCCCGCCGAGCGCAAGGACACGCTCAACACGGGGATGCACGTCGTCTACGGCACCTCATGGGGCGTTCCGTACGGGATTCTGGCGGCCAGCCACGCCACTTCCCCGCCGGTGCTGCGCTCGGCCCTCAGGCTCGGCGTCGCCGTGTGGGGGGCAAGCCTTGTGGAGCTCCCAGCAATGCAGCTCGCCCCGCCGGTATGGAAGTACGACCCGAAGTCGCTGGTCACCGACCTGGGCTTTCACCTGGTCTACGGGCTCGGTGCAGCGGTTGCCTTCCGGGTCCTGCGCTAGAAGACCACTGAAAAAGTCGGGGTTCCGTCCGACCGGTTTAAGACCATTCGGGGCATGCTCAAGACTCGGTCGGCTCAGGTGGGATTGTTTGACGCGGCGGTGGTGATGGGTCCGTTGCCGGA
>JBPCRJ010000004.1:0-3267 GCA_050996975.1 Solirubrobacteraceae bacterium
GCGGCCCTGGTGGCGGCCGGCGCCGGCCTGCGCGCGAGGTCCGGCCCGTGAGCCACCCCAGCCGCCGGCTCGACGACGCGGTCCACCAGCGCACGCGGCTGGGCATCCTCGCCGTGCTCTGCGAAGCGGGGCGCGCCGACTTCACCTACCTGCGCGAGACGCTGGAACTCACCGACGGCAACCTATCGCGCAACCTCAGTCGGCTAGAGGAAGCGGGCTACGTGCAGGTCGAGAAGGTGCTCGAAGGCCGCCGCCCGCGCACCTGGCTGAGACCCACGCGAGCCGGTCGCGCCGCGCTTGGCTCTGAAGTCGCCGCTCTGCGCGAGATCATCGCGCAACTCGACGCGCCGCGCGCTGGGCGCCTCTCACACCAACCGCTGGCCGACTCGTCCTGAAAGCCTCGCCACAGCAGTCGCCACAACCGCGCGCGGCCCGCGCCGCTGACGCGTCTCGCAAGGCGATCCTTCACGGAACGCGGCGGGCTACATCGCCGCGCGCTGCGTCGCGCTGGATCGACGATCATCTGTATCGCAATGCCCACCGACCCGCCTTCAGCCAGAGACGTCGATTTCGCGTCCGCGCGATACGAGACAGCCGAGCGTAGCTATCTGGGCTCGCTCAACGGATCTGCCCCGCGCCCGGAGTTTCACGCGGCGGCCCGCATGCTCGCGGAGGCCGCTGGAGACTGGGAGACGGCGGCCTACCGACACTACTTCGCGTTCGGCGACGACCCGACAACGGCCGACGCGAAACGAGCTGCCGAGATTCAGGCTGAGCTGGCGGAGATGCTAAACGAACTCTGGCGCGACATCGCCGACGCCCACGCCGGAGCTTGGTCGTCGCCCGGGTAGCGCGCCTTGGCGTGCGAGTCGAGCAGACCCGCACGCTCGGTGATCTTTGTTGTCGTTCCGTCGCGGAACGCCAACGGTGAAACGGCGTCTTGCGACCAACTCAGCTCAGCTGGACGGGTCGGATCGGCGAGAAAGGGCGTCGTCGCTGTCGCGGAGCCAGCCGGTTGGGTTGCCGAGATCGAAGTGCAACGAGGCAGGGATCCAGCTGTTGAGGATCTCGGAGTACTTTTCGGGCGTGACCCATTCCGGGTCACCGACGGAGACGACCCGCAGCCCGGGGTCCCGGCGCTCGATGAGCTCGGCCGAATGGCCGCGATCAGAACCCAAATGCCACCCATCCCGTAGTCATAGACGGCGACGTGCTCCGACGCTTCGTCGCTCGGACGGTTCACCAGACCCGATGGTACGGGTCTGCCACGGTATGCAGCTGCGGTCGGCGTCGGACTGTGCCGGCGCCAGCGGGACGCACGGCGAGACTACGGCCGTCAGTGCCGGCCTCATCCCCGGTTGACGTTCGATTCTGGGACGCCCCAAGCCCTCCGCCGCGCTCCACGTCTACGTCAACACCCTGATGATCCAAGACATCCTCGCCGAACCCGAATGGGCCGGCGTCCTCACCCCCGAAGACCTCCGCGGCCTAACCCCCTTGTTCTGGGCCCACGTCCTGCCCTACGGCGAAGTCAAGCTCAACATGACCAAACGCCTCGCCCTCAACGTCCCCGAGACCGACGCCGAGTCGAGCTGAGCTGCCGGCACGCCAGAACACCGGCCGATCTCGCCCTGCTTGTCACTTGGTGCCCCGTTCCTTAACGGCACCCCTACCTGCGCGGCGAGGAAGGCGACGCGACGCCGTGAGTGCCTCGGTACCCGCGCGCGTCGCCCCGATCTAACCTGAACGCGCCGCCCGCCGGATCGTGAAGAAGCCGATCGTTTGCGACGGGCCCGGAGCCGGTCGTATGCCGCCGGGGACGCGCGAGTCATCGACCACGACGCACGGGGTGGCACACGAGCCTTCGAGGCCGGGGCCGAGGCCGAACGGTCGATCGAGAACTGGATGCAATGCTCGGAGGTAATACGTCACCACTGCGCTGTTGGTCAGCACTGTCTGCGGATGCTCGGCCGCGGCTAAGGCTCGTATGGGCGTGAGGCTGGGCTCGTATTCGCGCTGGTAGCGCTGGATGAACACAGCAAGGCCGGCGAGGGCAACCGCCGCCACGGCTGCTCCCTGTAGCCATCTGACGCGTTGCCGAGTCACCGCCGTCGCCGTCAGCACGGCCCCGAGGGGTATCAACACGGTCAGGTAGCGCTGATTGAAGACTTCCGTACCGACGATCGCCACCAGCGCGTGCCCAACCAAGACCAGCACGCCTGTCGTTCCGATCACCAGCACGGCCCGACTGGAGTCGCTCCTGGGATCCGCAGCGGTCATTCTGGCCAAGACGACCGCGACCGCGCCAAGCACGGCGATCACAGCCAGGAACTCGAGCCAGCGGATCCCGGTGCTCGAGCCGGCGCCGTGCTCGCCGAGGACAAGACGAACGCTGAGCTCACGCAGTGCGCTAAGCGATGGGGCCGCAAACGCGGCGAACACCTTGGTGTGGTGCACCGCATCCTGGCCTCGCTCGATCTGCGTGATCCACGGCAACAGCGAAGCCAGGGGAAGGAACCCCAGCGCCGCGGTGCGCAGCCGATGTTGACGCCGGTACGCGACGGCGGCGACAGTCACCGCAGCGAGGAAGATCCCCGCGAAGTACTCTGAGTACAGGGCGAGCACCCCTCCCGCCAGGTAGAGGAGCCACCACCGCGAGGACGCGCCCGGCTCCCCAAGCCGAAGGATCGCCCAGAGCGCCAGCATGTAACCGAGGCCTTCGAGCATGAAGCCACGCGAGTAGTCCGAGTAGGAGACGTGGTAGGGCATGACCGCGACGATCGCCGCCCCCAGTAGTGCAGTGCGCATTCCGAGCGGGCGGCGCAGCGCCAGGTAGAGGATCAGTGGGATCAGCGCCCCGGGGATCGCCGCCGGAGCGCGCAGCCACGCCGCGTGACCCAGCGAGAACGGCGTCAGCAGCAGGTAGAACAGCGGCGGCGTGTTCTCGTACGCCGCCAGCCGATGAAGAAACGCCGACGCGCTCGGCGCCGATCCGACCAGATACGAGTACCCCTCGTCGTTGGACAGGTGCCCACCGATCGTTTCCAGACGCAACACGGCTCCGACGAGCAGAATCGCCGCCAACAGGAGTCGAGGATCCAGCGACGCGAGGCGCTGACGCATCGACTCAGGAACGTACGCTAAGGGCGCGTCAAAGAATAAGGTGGGAGGAGTGGGCTGGGTTATGTAGAACTGTGGTGCGGTGATCGATGAGCGCGCGATCGGTGATCGGTATCGAGCGGTAGCAGGGGAGCTGAACGAGCGTCA
>JBPCRJ010000082.1:0-6172 GCA_050996975.1 Solirubrobacteraceae bacterium
CGGCCCAGTTCACGGCTCGCGCCCGCAGCTCGTTCTCGTCGAGGTAGCTGTCACCTAGCTGGAGCAGTCCGGCTCCGATCCGGTACCGGCCGCTTTCGCGGTCCTGCTCGACGAAGCCGATGTCGGCCAGGGTGCGCAGGATGCCGTGCGCGGTGCCCTTCGCCAGGTCCAGCGAGCCAGCGACTTCGGCGAGGCTCAACTTGCTGGGACTGGCAGCGAGCAGGTGCAGCATGGCCGCCGCGCGCTCGATCGACTGAACGCTCCCCGGCACCTGCCCCACGCTAGGGGGCAGCCGAGCGTTCGACAATGCCGTACGGACGCCGCCAACGGTCTGCGAACTGTTCGGCATTGTCGAACGCTCGGCATTGTCCTGCGCGACGGCTCAGGCGAGGGTCGGAAGTAGGCCGCGAGGGGATCGGCGAATCCACTGATTTCCAAAACACGAGCGCGGCCTCCCGACGGCCGGGCTGGCCGGGTGTCGCAAGCGCGACGACTGCATTGGAGGCAGCGCAGATGGCTGAATCCGTCAGAGAAGTGGACGCCGGCCGGACGGCAGGCCCGGTGGCAGCGCCGTCGCTGGCCGGCGAGCTGGCGGCCGAGTTCTTGGGGACGATGATCCTGCTGTTGTTCGGTTTGGGCGTCGTCGCCCAGGTCGTGGCAGCGACCGGTTTGGGCGACCATGACAGCATCGCCTGGGCATGGGGCTTCGGTGTCGTCTTCGGCGTCTACACCGCCGGCAAGATCAGCGGCGCGCACCTGAACCCGGCCGTTTCGGTGGGGCTCGCGGCGTTTGCCGGATTCCCCTGGCGCAAGGTGATCCCGTACTCCGCGGCTCAGGTCGCCGGTGCGTTCGTGGCCGCGCTCATCGTGCGGTGGAACTACACCGAGGCGCTCGCTGCCTTCGACCCCGGGCACACCATCAAGTCGCAGTTCATCTTCTCGACGCTGCCGGGCAACGGCAATGCCAAGCTGAACGTGCACGAGTGGGGAGCCTTCCGCGACCAGATCATCGGCACTGCGATCCTGATGTTCCTGATTCTCGCGGTAGTCGCTGTGCGGGGGACGCCACCGCTGGCCAACCTGGCGCCCGTCGTCATCGGACTGATCGTCGTAGCGATCGGCATGGCATTCGGCACCGACGCCGGGTACGCGATCAACCCGGCCCGTGACTTCGGCCCACGGCTGGCCTCGTTCCTGACCGGCTACGGCACAGCTTGGCGAGATCAGTACGGGAACTTCTATTTCTGGGTGCCGATCATCGCGCCGATCATCGGCGCGCTCCTCGGCGGCGCGCTGTTCAAGTACGGGGTGGAGAAGTACCTCCTGCTGCTGCCGGCTGACGACGCGCCGGAAGAGCCCGGGCGGCTGCCCGAGCGATCGACCGACTACTGACCAGCCGCGGTCACCTCACGAGAAGGAAGATCACACATGGCTGACTTTGTCGGTGCCGTAGACCAGGGCACCACCAGCACCCGATTCATGATGTTCGACCACGGCGGCAATGAAGTCGCCAAGCACCAGCTCGAGCACGAGCAGATCCTGCCGAAGGCGGGGTGGGTTGAGCACAACCCGGTGGAGATCTGGGAGCGCACGGTCTCGGTGATCCAGACGGGGCTGAACGACAAGAAGCTCACCTCCTCCGACCTCGCCGCACTCGGCATCACCAACCAGCGGGAGACGACCGTCGTCTGGGACCGCAAGACCGGGCGTCCGTACTACAACGCCATCGTCTGGCAGGACACCCGCACGGACCGCATTGCCAGCGCGTTGGACCGCGAAGGCAAGGGCGACGTCATCCGGCAGAAGGCCGGGTTGCCACCTGCGACCTACTTCTCCGGCGGCAAGATCCAGTGGATTCTGGAGAACGTCGACGGCGTCCGGGAAGCCGCGGAGAAGGGCGACGCGATCTTCGGCAACACCGACACCTGGGTGGTGTGGAACCTGACCGGCGGCAAGGACGGCGGCGCGCACACGACCGACCCCACCAACGCCAGCCGCACCATGCTGATGAACCTCGAGACGCTCGACTGGGATGACGAGCTGCTCGGGTTCTTCAACATCCCACGCGCGATGTTGCCGGAGATTCGCCCGTCGTCCGACCCGAACGGTTACGGCGAGGTGACACTGTCCAGCGTCGCCGGAGTGCCGCTGACCGGCGACCTCGGCGACCAGCAGGCGGCGACCGTCGGCCAGGTGTGTTTCGAGGTCGGCGAGGCCAAGAACACCTATGGCACCGGCAACTTCATGCTGCTCAACACCGGCGAGGAGCTGGTGCGCAGCAAGAACGGGCTGCTGACCACCGTCTGCTACCAGTTCGGCGAGCGGAAGCCGATCTACGCCCTCGAGGGCTCGATCGCGGTCACCGGTTCGGCCGTGCAATGGCTGCGCGACCAGCTGGGCATCATCTCCGGAGCAGCCGAGACCGAGTCGCTGGCCCGCCAGGTGGAGGACAACGGCGGCGTGTACTTCGTGCCGGCGTTCTCCGGCCTGTTCGCGCCGTACTGGCGCAGCGACGCGCGCGGGGCGATCGTCGGACTCTCGCGGTTCAACACCAACGCCCACCTCGCCCGGGCAACGCTGGAGGCGATCTGCTACCAGAGCAAGGACGTCGCGGACGCGATGGAGCAGGATTCCGGCGTGAAGCTGGAGGTCCTGAAGGTCGATGGCGGCGTCACGGCCAACGACCTGTGCATGCAGATGCAGGCGGACATCCTCGGCGTGCCCGTCAGCCGGCCGGTGGTCGCGGAAACCACCGCGCTCGGTGCCGCCTACGCCGCCGGCCTGGCCACCGGCTTCTGGCCGAACACCCAGGAGCTCATCCAGAACTGGAACGAGTCGAAGCGGTGGGACCCCGAGTGGTCCGACGAGCAGCGGGCCGCGGGCTACGCCGGCTGGAAGAAGGCGGTGCAGCGCACACTGGACTGGGTGGACGTCAGCTGACGTATCACACACTCCGCTGGGCTCACGCACGAGGAAGGGACTCCTGGGGATGACGGCATCGGCGTTGTCGCACGAAGCACGCTCGAGCGCCCTGGAGCAGATGAGCCAGGGCGAACTGGACGTGCTGGTCGTCGGCGGCGGCGTGGTCGGCTCAGGCTCGGCGCTCGATGCCGTCACCCGGGGACTGTCCACGGCCATCGTGGAGGCGCGCGACTGGGCCAGCGGCACCTCCAGCCGGTCCAGCAAGCTGATCCACGGTGGTCTGCGCTACCTGGAGATGCTGGACTTCGCGTTGGTACACGAGGCGCTCCAGGAGCGGGGCCTGCTGCTCGACCGGCTGGCCCCGCACCTAGTGCGCGCCGTGCCGTTCCTCTATCCGCTGCAACACCGGTTTTGGGAGCGGCCCTACGTCGGCTCCGGGATCCTGCTCTACGACATCATGAGCGCCTCGTCCGGGCACGGCCGAGGAGTACCGCACCACAAGCACTTCACCCGGCGTGGGGCGCTGCGCGAGGCGCCCTGCCTCAAGCCGACCTCGCTCACCGGGGCGTTGCAGTACTGGGACGCCCAGGTCGACGATGCCCGGCACACGATGACGTTGGTGCGCACCGCCGCCTCGTTCGGCGCGCTCGCCGCCAACCGCACCAGAGTCACCGGCTTCCTCCGGGAGGGCGGGCGAGTCACCGGCGCGGAGCTGACCGACCTGGAGACCGGCACGACCTACTCGGTGCGTGCCAAGCAAGTCATCAACGCCACCGGGGTGTGGACTGACGACACCCAACAGATGGCCGACACTCGCGGGCAGTTCCACGTTCGCGCCTCGAAGGGCATTCACCTGGTGGTGCCGCGCGATCGGCTGCAGTCCAACACCGGCATCATCCTGCGCACCGAGAAGTCGGTGCTGTTCGTCATCCCGTGGGGCCGGCATTGGATCATCGGCACCACCGACACGGACTGGACGCTGGACAAGGCGCATCCGGCGGCGAGTGCGCAGGACATCGACTACCTGCTCGATCACGTGAACTCGGTGCTGAGCCTGCCGCTGACGCGCGCCGACGTGGAGGGCGTGTACGCCGGCCTGCGTCCGCTGCTGTCCGGCGAGTCGGAGTCGACCTCCAAACTCTCGCGCGAGCACGTGGTCGGGCACCCGGTACCGGGCCTGGTGGTAGTCGCCGGTGGGAAGTACACGACCTATCGGGTGATGGCCAAGGACGCCGTCGACGAGGCGGTGCGCGGCATGGACCAGCGGGTGCCCGACTCGGTCACCGACCGGATCCCGCTCGCCGGCGCGGACGGCTACCGCGCGCTGGTCAACCAGCGGCACTCGCTGGCAGCGAGCGCGAACCTGCACGTCGCGCGGATCGATCACCTGCTGGGACGCTACGGATCGCTCATCCACGAACTGCTTGACATGGTCCGGGCCGACCCGTCGCTGGCCGAGCCGCTGCCCGGCGCCGACGACTACCTGCGGGTGGAGGCCCGCTACGCGGTGACGCACGAGGGCGCGCGGCACCTGGACGACGTGCTGGCTCGGCGCACTCGTATTTCGATCGAGGCGTGGGATCGCGGCGTCGGCGCGGCCGAGACGGTCGCCGAGCTGATGGCTGAACCGCTCGGCTGGGACGCGCATCAGCAGGAGAACGAGGTCAAGCACTACCTCAAGCGGGTCGAGGCCGAGCGGGATTCGCAGAACCAACCCGACGACGCGACCGCCGACGCCGCCCGCCTGGACGCCCCGGAGATCGTGCCGGTGACCTAGGCGCTGGCTGACCATGGCCGCGTGATGGCTGTCACGTGGAAAGGGCCTCTGTGAAGACGATCGAGCACTGGATCGACGGGAAGCGCGCCGCGGCATCGTCGGCCCGGACCGCACCGGTATTCAACCCGGCGACGGGTGACCAGCAAGCCGAGGTGCTGCTCGCCGGCAAGGCGGACGTCGAGGCGGCCGTCGGCTCGGCCAAACGGGCATTTGCCGGCTGGTCGCAGGAGTCGCTGGCGAAGCGGGCAAAGGTGCTCTTCGCCTTTCGGGAACTGGTGAACGCTCACGTCGAGGAACTCGCCGAGCTGATCACCGACGAACACGGCAAGGTGCTGTCAGATGCGGTCGGGGAAGTACAACGAGGGCTGGAGGTCGTCGAGTTCGCCTGCGGGATTCCGCATCTGCTGAAGGGCGATTACTCCGACCAAGTGTCCACCGGCATTGACACCTTCTCCTTCCGCGAGCCGCTCGGAGTGGTTGCCGGAATCACCCCGTTCAACTTTCCGGCAATGGTGCCGATGTGGATGCACCCGGTCGCGATTGCCTGCGGCAATACGTTCGTCCTCAAGCCGAGCGAGCGCGATCCTTCCCCGTCGCTGCTAGTTGCAGAGCTGTGGCAGCGGGCCGGGCTGCCGGACGGTGCCTTCAACGTCGTGCACGGCGACAAGGAGGCGGTGGATGCGATCCTCGACTCGCCGGACATCGCCGCGGTGTCGTTCGTCGGCTCGACACCGATCGCGCGCTACATCCACCAGCGCGCGTCGGCTGCCGGCAAGCGGGTGCAGGCACTGGGCGGTGCGAAGAACCACGCGATTGTGCTGCCGGACGCCGACATCGACTTTGCCGCCGACCACCTGGTCGCCGCGGCGTTCGGCTCGGCCGGCGAGCGCTGCATGGCAATCTCGGCCGCGGTGACGGTGGGCGGCGCTGCGGACGCCGTCGTCGACGCGGTGAGCGCCAAGGCAGCCGAAGTGAAAGTCGGCGCTGGCCGTGATGCGGGCAACGAGATGGGGCCAGTGGTCACCAGCGCCGCGAAGGAGCGCATCGTCGGGCTTATCGGCAAGGGCGAGGAGCAGGGCGCCCGGCTCACCATTGACGGCCGCAAGCTGGTCGTAGACGGGTACGAGAACGGTTTCTTCGTCGGGCCTACGGTGTTGGACCGAGTCACTGCGGACATGGACGTCTACCGCGAGGAGATCTTCGGCCCGGTGCTGTCCGTGCTGCGTGTTGACACGGTCGACGACGCCATTGCCCTGATCAACAGCAACCCCTACGGCAACGGGACCGCGATCTTCACCTCCAGTGGTGACGCCGCGCGGCGATTCCAGCGCGGTGTGCACGTGGGAATGATCGGAATCAACGTGCCGATCCCGGTACCGATGGCCTATTACTCCTTCGGCGGCTGGAAGGACTCGCTGTTCGGCGACAAGCACGTCCACGGTCCCGAAGGCGTGTCCTTCTACACCCGCGCCA
>JBPCRJ010000026.1:0-37348 GCA_050996975.1 Solirubrobacteraceae bacterium
CGTCGACCGACTTCAGGACCCGGTGCGTCGTCGTCTCCGACGCGCGGGCGCCGAACAGCCGCTCCTGGCCGCGGTAGGCATCTGTGTCGCTCACGCAGTCACCGCCATCGGCGAGCATCACCGCCACGTCGCGCAGCACCCGCCCCGGACCATGCGCCGAGCGGCGCTCCCGCGTCCCGCTCAGCGCATCCGAGAGCGCCGCAGTCAGCCCCGTGCGATCCGAAAGCTCGGCAAGCAAATCAACTCCCGCGTGCGACACCAAGCCCTCTCCGTCCGCCGTGACTTCTACCGTTCCAACACGAGTCGTAGGCTTCACCTGCAAGGTGTCCTCCTCTGGTCGGGACTGCGAGCGTCAGACACCCGCATTCTTCCGGCCAGGGAGGACGCCAAGCCCGTCCCGACTCAGCGCCCTATCGGCGGATCGAGGTTAGGAGCGGGGCGAGCTGGGATCTGCAGCAGGGCTGTTGGTGTGAGGGCGGGTCATAGGCGATCGAGAGCGCGCCATCGGAGACACGAACTGGAACGAGACGTCGCGCCGAAGGTGGCCGTGTCATTCCTCGGCGCGGACCGCCGCCTCGTCATCGTCATGCAGTACCTCATGATCGGCGAGGTGCTGGCGCAGCGCACGGAGGCACCGATGTTGGTTGGTTAGTAATGGGTCGGCGGCGGCGTGCATCCCGTCGGGTCACGGTCACCTCCTGAAGGTCCTTGGCAAGCGAAGTCTCGCAGTCCTGCCGTTCTCGTCGCACGGGCATGTCCGCATCGGGCGATGAGGTTCTCACCTCGCGCGGTTGCGGGGTCGGTGAGCTAGGCGTGGGCTCGGAGCGCTTGGGCGTACCACTCCCACGCGTCGTAGGTTTCGGTGGGGTTCTGCGCCGGGTCCTGGGGCCAGCCGTTGACGATCGCCACGAGTGCCCAGTAGCGGCCAACGCGCCGGTCGCTGAACGTCTCGATTCGTTCTGCAGCGGTGAGGCGGTCCTCGGGATCGCCGGGAGTGATCGCCTCGAGCCGCTCGATCACCGCCAGCGCGTCGGGCACATCCGGCGCGATGCCGCCACGGACGGCGGCCCCGGCGTGCTCACCAACGGCCTTGCTGACCTCCGACTGAGCGGGGTCCTTGGCGCGGGCTCGTTGCGCCATCCGTCGGCTGGTGGCGATGTAGTCCGGATCGCGTGGTTCGACAAGTTCGACCCAGGCGGCGACCTGGTCAGCCGTGGGATCATCGGGTAGTTCCGGCGCGCCAATCCGCATCTTCTCGGCGACAGCGCTGTGCGCGTCGCCGAATACGGCGTCGAGGTAGTCATCGATGATTCGCCGGCGCTCTTCGGCGGTCAAGGTGGTGAGATCGGTCATGCGTTCCAGCTCCTTCGGGTCGGTGGATCGGGCTACGGCACGCAGCACGGCGCGCTGCAGACGCAGCGTCTGGATCTGAGCGTCGAGGGCGCGGGTATGTGCCGCGGCGACGTCAGCCAATGGCGCTTCGGCGTTGAGCACGCGTTTGACGTCGGCTAGCC
Source organism: Solirubrobacteraceae bacterium (assembly GCA_050996975.1). GTDB lineage: Bacteria > Actinomycetota > Thermoleophilia > Solirubrobacterales > Solirubrobacteraceae > Palsa-465. Next base: position 1,515 of record JBPCRJ010000026.1, read on the forward strand.
CAACGCCGAGCTCGCGCAGGGTGCGCACGAGCCGCGCCCGCGCCACCGCGTCTGCTGAGAACAGGCGGTACCCGGAGTCTGTGCGTCCCGCCTCGGGCAGCACCCCCGAGTCCGCGTAGAACCGCAGCGTTCGAACCGGCAATCCAGTGCGCGTCGCAAGCTGGCCGATCGTCATGACGCTGATCATCAGACCTCCACCAACTGGAGAGTCAAGCGTCTGCCCAAAATTGTCGCTGACAGCCCCGCTTGATGCAGAACGCTTCTTGCGACGACCATCCCGACGCAACCCCAAGAATGTCGCACCCTAAACCCGCGCCACGCCATCTGCTGAGGCCTCATCCGATCCACCAGCCGCTGTGAACTGGCCTGACTTTGACGGAGACCGGTGATCTGCCCCGGTTTCGGTGGAGTCGGGACACTGGAGTCAGACGGCCTTGTCGTTGTTGATGAGGTTGGTTGTGTAAGCGAGCTCGTACTCAACCGAGGAGCGCATGGCGAGACTGCTGTGCCGGCGCCGAGGGTTATAGAAGCTTTCGATCCAGTCGTGGATCGAGGTGGCCAGCTCGATCCTGGTCTTCCAGCGGCGGCGGTTGAGCAGCTCGACCTGGAGGCGGCCCCAGAACGCCTCGACCACAGCGTTGTCATAGGCGAGCCGACGGCTCCCATCGACGGTGTCAGGCCCGTGTCGCGAACCCGTTGACTGAACGCCCAGGACGTAAATTGCACCCCGCGGTCGGAATGGATGATCAACCCGTCGGCGTGGTCGCGGCGCTGAGTAGCCATCCCGAGCGCGTTGAGGACCAGCGTCGTGGTCTGGGTGCTGTCGATCGACCAGCCGACCACGCGCCGGGAGAACGCGTCGAGGACCACGGCGCAGTAGATCTTGCCCTCTCGCGTCGGGTGCTCGGTGATATCGGTCATCCACAACTCGTTGGGCCGGTCGCGGGCAAAGACGCGGCCGACGAGGTCCACGGAGGTGACCTTCGCGACCCGCGCACCCCGGGGCAGCCGCCGGGTCGGCAGCCCACGGATCCCGAGCTCGCGCATGATCGACTCCACCGCGTTGTGACCGGCGACGATGTCGCGGGCATAGCGCAGCTCGGCGGTCACGCGCCGCGAGCCGTAGGTGCCGCCCGAGGCCTTGTGGATGTCGGCGATCTCTCCGGCCAGCCAGATCCGGCGCAACGTCCGAGGGGCGTCGGGCCGGCCCTTCCATGCGCAATAGCCCGACTCTGAGACCTCGACGGTCGCGCACGCGTGGCGGATGTTGATGCCCTGCCCGGTCAGAGCACTAATCACCGGGTAGAGCCTGGTAGGAAAATACGTTCAGGGTGCGACCGTCGCCTCGGCTGTTGACGTTTGGAGCGTGACGCTGTGCCCGAGGCGTTCGAGCTGCGCGATCAGTCGTTTGGTGGTCCGTTCGCGTTGCTTGCGCTGGGCGTCGGGGTGGATGATCGGCGGGCGGTACAGCTCGCCGGTTTTGAGCATGTGGTAGAGCGCGATCAGGATCGCGTGCTTGACCGCGCCGATCGCGATCTTGTGCCCGGAGCGCGCTTTGATCCGCCGGTACTTGCGGGCGAACTGCCCGTCCTTGACCCGGATCGCGCCCATTGCCGCGTCGTGCAGCGTCCCGTCGAGCCATTTCGGGCCCTTGCGCGTCTTGCCTGAGCGGCGCTTGCCGGCGGACTGGTGGTTGCCGGGGCATTGCGCCGCCCAGCTGGCGAAGTGCTTATCGGTCGCGAAGCGGCTCATGTCGGTCCCGAACTCGCCGATCAGCATTTGCGCGGTGCGCTGTTGGATGCCGTCCAGCGAGCAGGCGAGCCCGACGGCGAGCTCAAAAGGGGCCGGGCGATCATCCTCGGGGCGCTCAGCCGCGAGATGCTCGGCGATCGCGTCGCCGAGCGCCGTGATCTCCTGATCGAGGAAGTCGATGTGACGCAGGATCCCGCCGATCAACAGCGCGTTCTGGGCGCCGAAGCGAACACCCTCTAACGCCTCGATCAACGCCGGCTGCTTGACCTTCAGGCGGCCTTTCGCGAGCCCGGCGAGCTTCTCAGGATCACACTCGCGGCGAGCAGCGCATCGAGCATCGACCGGCCCGAGACCCCAAGGATGTCGGTGGCGACACAGTCAAGCTTGATCCCGGTGTCCTCGATCGTCTTGTGCAACCGGTTGACCTCCTGGGCGCGCTCACGGACCAGCGTCCGGCGCCGGCGGGTCAGCTCGCGCAGTTCCCGGACTGGCTTGGGCGGCACGAAACTCGCCGTCAGCAGCCCGAACTCCAACAGCTGGCACAGCCACTGCGAATCACCAACATCCGTTTTCCGGCCGGGGACGTTTTTCACGTGCGCCGCGTTACAGAGCATCAACTCGACGTCGCCCTCCAGCACCGCCCAGACAGGCCGCCAGTACACGCCGGTGGCCTCCATCGCCACGACCGTGACCCCATGCGCCTTCAGCCAATCGGCCATTCCCAGCAGCCCCCGCACGGTCGTCTTGAACTCCCGCACCTCCTGCCGACGCGAACGCCCGTCCTGGGCCGGCGCCCGCACGCACGCCGTCACCTGCTCCTTATGCACGTCCAGCGCACCCGCCCGCTCCACCACTCGCTCCACCGCTCACGCTCCCGACTCGACGCTCAACAGGTCAGATGCCGCCCACGGGGGCCCAGCAACAACAGACGAGTCTGGTAAACGTGCTCAGGGCACAGTCCGGCATTCCGGCAAGGGCCCCGCGCCAAACTTTTGCCGGGCCTCAACGGGCACCAAGCAAAGACGCGGCGTCAACCGGACGGCGTCGGCATCCTTTACCATTTTCACGACGCCCGCATGGCCGGCCACGGCCCCGGAAACTTTTGGGGAGATGCCCTCCCTGAGGAACACCTCGTTGACCTTGCGGGCGACCGCCAGCTCGGTCTCCAGCTGCCGGATTTGTCGCCTCGCGACGGCCAGCTCGAGCTGCTGATCGGTGCTCACGCCCGATACCTCGCCACGGTCGATACGGTCCTGCTTGAGCCAGTTGTAGACCGTCGTCTCGGTCATCCCGAACGTCTTTGAAAGCTGCTGCACGCGCGTCCCTGCGCGCGCCAGCTCGATCACCTGCCGACGAACCTCCGATGGATAACTACGGGGCATCCGTGAGTCCTCTCTGCCAAGGACTCCAGCATGCCGACTCCACTAATCCCGGGGCAGATCAAAGCCTCCGCGAAAACCAGGGCAGCTCAGAAGTCTCGCGCCGGACCGGCGCGGCCTTCTCTCGAGACACCTCGAGCGCTCCAAGGCTCGCTCGGATTTGAAGCGCGTGACAAATGTCTGGCTGGCTCGTCCCAGGTATTAGACGTGCAAACTCGACGAAGCGGATTTCTCCACTCGATCCGTTTCAGAATGGAGCCCCAAAAATGAGACGGATCTCCCGCATCGCTCTGCTTTGCGTCATGACGTGCACGCTTGCAGTCGGCGGCTCGGCCCTGGCCGTCGCCAAGAGCCATCCTCATCACGCGACCGTGGCCGATGTCGTCAAGGACGTCAAGGACGCCAACAAGGATTCGGCGGATGCCAGCAAGGACAAGGCCGCGGCGCAGAACGACGTGACCACCCCAGACTCTCAGGCCGAGGCTCAGAAGGAGCAGGCCGACGCCCAGAACGAGCAGGGCGACAAGCACGCCGAGAACCAGCAGGGCCAGCAGGAGGGCGACAACGCCGCGCAGGCTAAGGCGTGCCAGGGCCTCCTCACCGACAATGTGCAGTACGACGATCAGACCGGTACCTGCACCGCCGAGACCGGGCAGGACAACGGCACCGACAACAGCGGGTCCGATAACGCCGCCGGCACGACCGGGCAGGAGAACAACGACACCAACGGCTAGCGACGTGCGCGGTCTTGCGGCGGTTCGCCGCGGGACCGCAGCGACGTCTCGCCCGTTTCGCCCGAGCCCAGCCATGGTTGCGATTCTCGAAGACGAGCTGCGTCAGAGTCACGCCCGGCGAGTCCTCGTCGGCTGGCGGAGCCTCGCGACGGCTGTGACACCATGGAGGGTGGCCGTGTGGGCGGCGAGCAGCCCCGGGTACAGCTTGTACTGGCTCGCGCCTGCGCGACGCGCCTTGCACATCGCCCGCAACCGCCGGGGCGGCGGGTGCCGATCCTTCACGCGCCGGGAGTGGTGCCAATGACAATGACCGACAACAGACTTGCAGGACGCGTACGGCCCGCTCTGTCGGGGCTGGTCCTGCGCTCCCAGACCGACGCGCGGCTAGTCGCGCTCGCCGCGACCGGCAGCCAGCCTGCGTTCAGCACGATCTATGAGAGATACCAGCGGGAGCTCTCCTCACACGCTCGTCGCATCGTGCGGGCGGACCGCGCGGACGACGTCGTTCAGCACTCGATGCTCGTGGCGTGGACGGCACTGCTCGACGGTGCGAAGATCTCCGATCTGCGCGGGTGGCTTCATCGCATCGTGCACAATGCCGCGCTCGACGCGGTCAAGCGGCGTGGTTACGACGACAGCGAGATTCCCGACTCGGCGATCTCGCCGGCTCGGACCGACGAGCTCGCCGAGCGACGCCTCGACGCCGCGTCGGCGCTGGCCGCGATCGCGGCGCTGCCCAAAAGCCAGCGTCGGGCGCTGACACTGACCGCGATCGAGGGTCGCAGCGGCGAGGACGCAGCGGCTGAGATGGGCATCAGCGACGGCGCGATGCGCCAGCTCGTCTACCGCGCTCGCTCTGCCGTCCGCGGCGCGATGGCCGCGTTGATCCCGCTACCGCTCCTCAGCAGGCTCATTGCTGCGGGTGCGCCGCCGACGGCGACCGCGGTCGCGCTCGGAACCGCGGCGGGTGGAGCGACAACGGCGGCGGGCGGAGCGACCGCCGCTAAGATCCTCGCGGTCGTCGCCATGACCGCCACGGGCGTCGGAGCCACTCACGCGCTCCAAGGCCACGACCATCCAGGGCGGACGCGGACTTCCGCGACAGCAACCCTGACCGCACCCGCGGAGCGGAGCACCCCGGCCGCGCCGCTCAGCGCCCGCGCGCGACCCGCCGGTTCGCAACATCAGGCCAGCGCCCAGAACGGCCCGTCGCAACAGGGCTCCGACGATCACGCCGGCCAACCCGGAACTCAGCAGCACGGCACCAGCGGCCGATCGAGGGCGAACGGCGGATCCGGCGCCCAGCAGGGCAGCCAGACCCTTCGGACGGTTCCGTCGGGGCAATCCGGCGCGACCCAATCGCCGGCGCGACAGGACGGCCAATCTGGCAGCGGCAACTAGGTAATCGCTCTCGTAGAAGCGGCGCCGGAGGAGCCTCCGAACTGGACCGAAGCGTGCGAGGGATCCTCTCCTCTAGCCACGAGGAGTCGGTTGTTCCGAAGCGCGAGCAGACTCGGAACAAAAAAAGCTCGCAGTGATGTCTGGTCGTGATCACGGCTTGGCGGGTGGTTGTTGGTCAGCCGGATTGGTCGCGTTGTCGCTGAGCGGGCCGGGGTAGGCGTGTTCGGCCCGGTCGGCTAGTCGGTCGGCGTGTCGGCGTAGGTACAGGATCAGCGAGGCGATGATGGCGAGCGCGGCGATTCCGAGGGCGATGTCGACTGGGGTGCTGAGTCGTTTGAATGCCTGTTGGCCGTAGTAGCCGAGAAGTCCGAAGATGATTGACCAGGCGATGCCGCCGGCGGCGTTGTAGGCGAAGAAGTGTCGCCAGTGCATGTGGCTGACGCCCGCGAGAAACGCGGCGTAGGTGCGCAGGATCGATATGAACCGTCCGAAGAAGACCACGGGGCCGCCATGTTCGTCGAAGAGCAGGCGGGCGATCTTGAGGTGGCGCTGGTTGACGTGGAGACGCTGGCCGTGCGCGAGCAGGACTCGGTAGCCGCCTCGGTAGCCGATCAAGTAGCCGATGTTGTCGCCGATGATCGCTCCGACGATTGCGGCGCCAATGACGCCTGCGATGGTGAGGTTGTGGGTGGCGCCGGCGTAGATGCTGGCGGTGATGAGCATCGTCTCGCCGGGTACCGGAATGCCGAGGCTCTCGATGCCCACGGCGACGAAGACGGCGAGGTAGCCGAAGTTGGTCAGCAGTTGGTCGATGATCGAGGCCTGGATCGCGGTCATCAGGGTGATTTCTCCCGTGGCCGAGGAGCGGGCGCTTAGGCGGCGAAGCGGATCAGGCTCGCCGCGCCGGCGATCAGCGAGTAGATGGCGAACGGGGTCAGCGTTTGGGTCTCGAAGTAGCGCACCAGGAAACGAACGGTGAGATAGGCGGTGATGCCGCAGATCACGACCCCGACGAGAATCTGGCCGTGGATGTGGTCCCCAGCGTGCCCCGCGAGGCTTGGGAGTTTCAGGACGCCCGCGGCGAGGATCACGGGCGTGGCGAGCAGGAACGCGAACCGCGCGGCGTCTTCGTGTGACAGGCCGCGCCACAGCCCGCCGACTATGGTCACGCCCGAGCGGCTGATGCCCGCAAAGAGAGCGAGGACCTGCAGAAGGCCGACATAAAGCGTGTCTCGGTAGCTGAGTCGGGTAATTCGCACGTCCGACTCGTAGGCCTCAGACCGCTCCTCGGTTGAGCGGCCGGCGCTGGCCGTGAAATCAGTGGCCGGAGGCGCACCGGCCCTGGCCAGAGCGGTTCGGCGGCCGAGATGGCTGGTTGCCGGCTGGTCATTCTCGACGCTGCGGCGGGCGCGTTCGCCGGCGAGCAGGATCAGTCCGTTGACGAACAGGAAGGCGCTGGCCGCGACCGGTTTGGCGAAGATCGTGCGGAACGTGTGCTCGAGCGCCAGGCCGGTGATGCCGACCGGGATCGTGGCGAGGACGATCATCCAAGCGAGGCGCTCATTGGAGTCTGATGCGCTGACTCGACGCTCGCGCAGGCTCCGGGGGAGGCTGCGAATGAAGCCACGGATGATCCGCGCCCAGTCTGAGCGAAAGAACCACAGCAGCGCCAGAGCGGTCGCGCAATGAAGCGCGACGATGTAGGCGAGATAGAACGACGAGCCGCTGTCCCCCTGCGATGACTGCGTGACGAGCGTCTCCCACCGACCGCCGATCCAAGCCGGGACCAGCACCGAGTGTCCGAGGCTCGAGACGGGGAACAGCTCGGTCACGCCCTGGACCAGGGCGATGACGATCGACTGTAGGTAGGTCATCGGCAGCACCTTACTACTACTAATCTGTAGTAGTCGGCCGGCTCCTGACCTGCGATCCTGAGAGGCATGGGGACACGCGCTTGAATAGGAAGACCCGTCGTCCGGCCGGCGGCTTGGAGTCAGAAGTGCTGGCCTCGCTGTGGGCGGCCGGGCGCCCCCTGACCCCCAACGAGGTGCTGCGCGACCTGGGGCAAGACCTCGCGTACACGACGGTGATGACAACGCTGAGTCGTCTTTATGACAAGGGCGCGGTCGATCGCCAGCGGGCTGGCCGCGCCTACGCCTATACGCCCGTACTCGACCAAGCCGGGATCGCGGCGGCGCGCATGAGCGAGATGCTCGACTCCGGCACCGACCGAGCCGCCGTGCTCGCCTGGTTCGCCGGGAGACTCTCCACCGAGGATGCGTCGCTTCTGCTCGAGATGCTGCGGCCCGCGGACAGCAACGATCGGCCCAAACCGTGAGCAGCATCGTGCTCTGCGTGCCGCTCGGGGCCGCGGCGTGCTTTGGCCTCGCCGGCCCCGCGGCCGCTCGCCGGCTGCCGCCGCGCCAGGCCACGTGGCTGCTCAGCGGCGGGGCGACGCTCGTCGCACTGAGCAGTCTCGCCGTGCTCGTCCTGCTCGGTGCCGTGCTCGTGGGTCAACAATCCGAGATCGCGCACGCGGGACACTGGTCAGCCGCCGCGCTCAGCGCTTACGCCCCCGTCAACCGCGCGGCCGGAGCCGGCGCGCTGCTCGCGGCGCTCGCGCTCACGGCCACCGCCACCCGGGTCGGCTGGCGGCGAGGACTCGCTCTCGTTTCCCTGCACCGCAACTCTCGTGGACTTCCCGCCACCACCGGCGAACTCGTCGTCGTATCGGGTCCACCCGCTGGCGCCTACGCGGTTCCGGGCCGGCCCGGGTGCGTGGTCATCAGCCAATCCCTGCTCGCGACGCTGTCGGCGCGCGAGCGACGAGCCGTCCTTGAACACGAACGAGCTCACCTCGCTCACGGCCACCACTGGCACCTGACCGCCGTGACCCTCGCGGTCGCCCTGAATCCAATGCTCTTTTCGTTGCGAGCCAGTGCACAGTACGCGGTCGAGCGATGGGCCGACGAAACCGCCGCCGACGCGATCGGCGATCGCCGAGTCGTCGCTGCGGCACTGGCGCGAGCGGCGCTCCTTGATGCTCCCGCCCCACCCACGGCGCTGACCATGGCATCCCATGCGGTGCCCGAGCGTGTTACCGCGCTGCTGCACGCACCCCCCCGACCACGCCCCAGCGTCTTGATTGTCACCGGGCTCCTACTACTCGCCGCGATGACCGCCGTGGTGATCTCGACCAAGCAGGTCGAGCACCTCTTCGAGCTGGCCCGACACCTAGCGCGTGCAACCCCCCTCAGCTAAACCGGATTCCTCACCGGGGCGGAGACACTTCGTGAGAGCCTCAGGCGGCGGGCCTTTCTGCTTACGAGTAGTGCGCGGCGACAAAGGCGAGGCCGTCTCGAACCGATGTCCGCAGAACCCACCTAGCGCCGCAGTGGCCTTGACTCGTCCGCACACATGGGACACGTCTTGGTGCCGGTCAACGCGGGTTGCTGCTCCACGCAATGGGCGACTCTCAAAAGCGAGCGATTGATCAATGCTCGACCGAGCGGGTCCAGGCGGCCGGGGCGGCGTTCAGAACCCAGCCTCACATTCAACGCCTCACGACAGGAACGGTCCGAGGGTTCTGCGACCCTCCGGCAATGGGCGATCTGATCGGGTACGCGCGCGTGTCAACAATCGAGCAGGAACCGGCGCTCCAGCTCGACGCGCTCCACGCCGCCAGCTGCGCCCGCGTGTTCTCCGACTGCGCGAGCGGCGCGCTCATCGACCGCCCGGAGCTCGCGAGGGCGATCGACCACCTACGCGCCGGCGACACGCTCGTCGTCTGGAAGCTCGACCGGCTCGGCCGCTCGCTCCGGCACCTGATTGACACCATCACCACACTCTCCGAGCGTGACATCGGCTTTCGCAGCCTGCGCGAGTCGATCGACACCACGACCCCGGCGGCAGGCTCGTCTTTCATGTTTTCGGCGCCTTGGCCGAGTTTGAGCGCGAGCTCGTGCGCTAGCGCACCAATGCCGGACTCGCCGCGGCCCGAGCCAGGGGACGCAAAGGCGGTCGGCCCGCAGTCATGACCGCCGAGAAGGTGACGGTCGCCCGCCAGATGTACGACTCCCGCGGGCACACCGTCGCCGCGATCGCCGACACCCTCGGCGTCAGCCGCGCGACCGTCTACCGCACTCTCGCCGCCGCGAACGGCAACGCCTCCCCGAACAGTTGACGCCCGCGCACCAAGACATGACCTCCGCGCGTTTCGATTCCTCCGTTCGAAATCGAACGCCCGACGTTCGAAATTCGAACGCCCGCGTGGGGGGCCTCGACAGTCGAGAGCCTCGAGCGCGGCCAAAAAGCCTCTGAGCGCGTCCAGAAAGCCGTTGCCGCCGCCCTGCGAACGCCCGTAGACAGCGTGTTCGAGGCGCCCGACGCCGGGGTCTCGTTCGAGGCCGCCGCACAGCTCGCCGGAGTCTCCAACTGACCCTCAAAAATGCGGTCGGTGACGGCGGCACAGGCAGAGCTGCTGCAGGCCGGCCGAGTCCAAGGACGTCGAGCGAATCCGCCCGGAGCGTGAGATCGCTCAGGCGCGCGCGCAGGCATGTGCGCTGCGAGTGCGTCAGAGCGTCGGATGATACGCGCGGGAGGCTTCCATGGACAGCAAAAAGCCCCGCTTTAGCAGGGCTTTCGTGGAGTGGGCGATCCAGGACTCGAACCTGGGACCTCTTCCTTATCAGAGAAGCGCTCTAACCAACTGAGCTAATCGCCCGGGACGCGTGCGAGTCTAGTGGGGTGGGGCCACATCACCAGGCCTCGCCGAGCGTGATGATCGCCCTGGATAAAGGCTTGGGTGAGTGCCCGCCAGCGGTTTGCGCCCGACCGGTCGCCGGCCGCGGCGGCGGCTACATCTCGGCTCGCGTACGCACACGTCGGGCCAAATCGAGTGCTGCGTCAAGCGACGCGAAGCTGAGCTGGACTCGGTATCCGAGGGAAGGGCCCGGTCGCACCTCAACCCCCGCGCCGAGCGCTTCGCCGAACGCGTCCGCGATCTGCTCGATCGCGGCTTCCTGGTCAGGATGCGCTCCCGGGCGGAGCTTTGTCCGGCCCGTAGATTGTGGATCCCGCGCTCCACGCGCCCGCGCCTCCAACTCTCGCACTGACCATCTCCCTGCGACCGACGCACGAGCGAGCCGCCGCCGCACGTCGTGATCCTCGGCCAGGAGCAGCGCTCGGCCATGACCTTCGGTGAGGTCCGCCTGCTCCACCAGCTCGAGCGCCTCGTCTGGCAGTTCAAGCAGGCGAATCAGATTCGAAACCGCCACTCGGCTGCGGCCCACCCGCAGGCCGACCTCCTCACGGGTAAGGCCGAGCTCCTCGACCAGCGCCGCACACGCGCGCGCCTCCTCGACGGGATTGAGATCCTCACGCGCCATGTTCTCGATCAGGGCGACCTCGAGCGAGGCGACGTCGTCGTGATGGCGAACGACAGCGGGCATCGAATCGAGTCCAGCCAGTCCCGCCGCTCTCCAGCGTCGCTCGCCCGCGATCAGCTCGTAGCGGCCACCGGCCAACGGGCGAACGAGCACGGGTTGAAGGACACCGCGCAGCCGAATCGATTCGGCCAGCGCGAGCAGCGTGCTCTCCGCAAAGGCTCGCCTCGGCTGACGCGTATTGCGCTCGATCAACTCGATCGGCAGCTGGCGGAGCTCCTCAGCCTCGTCGCGGGGAGCGACGGACAGAATCGCCGCGAGGCCACGTCCCATGCCTTTCTGACGCTCAGCCACGAGCCGCCACCTCCTTCGCGAGCTCGAAATACGCTTCCGCCCCGGCGCAGTGCGGATCGTGGTGGATCACCGGCTTGCCAAAGCTCGGAGCCTCGCCAATCCGCACGTTACGCGGGATTACCGTATCGAAGACGAGGTCCGGGAAGTGCTCCCGGACTTCCCGCTCTACGTCCTGGGCCAACCGCGTGCGGGCATCGTGCATCGTCAGCAGCATCCCCGCCACCGTCAGACGCGGATTGAGCTCGCGCTGAACTGCGGCGAGCGTGTCAAGCAGACCCGCCAGGCCCTCCAGCGCAAAGTACTCGGCCTGGACGGGGACGATGACCCGGTCGGCGGCCACAAGAGCGTTCACGGTCAGGGGACCGATTGAGGGTGGGCAGTCGAGCAGGGTGAACGCATAGCGATCTCTGATCGGCTCCAGTGCTCTCCTCAGCCACGTTTCGGACCCGGGCATCCGCGGAAGCTCGACCGTCGCACCAGCGAGGTCCGGGCCCGCGGGCGCGACCCACAGACGCTCGATCTCGGTGGCCAGGATCACGTCCGTCAATGCCGCGGACCCGATCAGAACGTCGTAGACGGTCTGCGGCCGATCCTTGCCCAGGCCCAGGCCCAGTGTCGCGTTGGCCTGCGGATCGATGTCGATCAGCAGCGCTTCATAGCCAGCCTCCGCGACGCATGCGGCAAGATTCACCGCGGTGGTGGTCTTACCGACCCCGCCCTTCTGGTTCGCGATCGCGTATACGGTCCCCATCGCGTCCCAAGCTAGCGACAATCCCGGTCAGACAGGCGCGGCAGTACCAGCCGCATCAGGACCCGGCGGGTTGCCTGTCGGCGAGCCACGCCCCTCAGCCGCCGTGGACGTCCGGGGGCGCCCGGCGAGCGGGCGCTTTCGGGCGATTCCGGGTCGACGGGGGAAGCGATCGGGCGTCTCTCTCACCTTTACCATCAGCTGCAGGTACCGGTGCTCAGCGCCGTCGTAGGGTTCGACCCGCACGGGCTCACGGGTTTCCAGGCCGAGATCGGCAGCCGCAAGAACTGCTGCACGCTCGGCATCGTGATCGCGCCGCCCCCGCCAGACGACCAGCGCACCTCCGATGCGCAGCAGCGGCGCCGCGTACTCGGCAACGACGGGTAACGGCGCCAGAGCGCGGGCGGTTACAAGCTCGAACTCTTTCAGACCCTCAGGCCACTGTTCGGCGCGCGCGTTCACCACGCGCACGTTCTGCAGCCCGCAAGCATTCACAGCCCGGCGGACGAAGGCGCACTTCCGCGCGGAGCTCTCCACCAGCGACAGGGTCGCGTCCGGGCGCGCAATGGCCAGCGGAAGTCCCGGAAACCCCGCCCCGGTGCCGAGATCGGCGATTGGGTTCGCGGTTCTTGTCCGCTTACAGCTCAGCGCGGCGAGGGAATCCGCCAGATGGTCGTCGATCACCCTGGTGGGCTCACGCAGCGCCGTGGGCGCGACCGGATCGAGCTCGACCATCCTCAACAGGGACAGGAGCCGGTCGGCGGCGCGCGGCGGAAGATCGTATCGTCGGACGAGTGACGCCACGCGGGTGTCCCGATCGTCCTTCCAGTCGTGCGGTGTTTGGCCCACTTTGCTAGCGATCCCGCCGCGCGCGCTCACGCTCGATGAACGGGCGGTAGCGCTCGCGCATGCTCTCGAAGCGCTCGGCGACGTGAGCGTCAAGCCCAGCGTGCAGGGCTTCCTCAAGCACAGGGAGAACCTCCTCCACAAGCGCCCGGCCACGCGCCATCCACTGATAATACGAGCGGCCGCCGTGGTGATAGGGACCGTATAGGCGCGTGCCGGGAAACCGATCGACCAGCCAGTGGAACACGGCTTCGTGCCGCACGTGCATCCGGAGCGTCACCTGAGGCTGCTTACCATCGCCGCCGAAGGATCCCTCGCCGATCAGAAGCCCGATGACAACGCCTCGATCGAATTGTGAGAGCGCAACCAAGAGAAGGCCTCCGACCGAGCGATCTCAGCTAACGCTTGTTTCACCGTCAGGAAAAACGTGAAACCCTGATGCGGCCCGGAGGGACGTACAACAACGCGCCATCCTTTCCCGCCCGCGGATGGCGACTCCCACCGCTTCCAGACCTATCTTCTCCGGCCAGAGCGCTTCTTCTTCTTGCGCGGCGGCGGCGGCGGCGGCACTCCGCTCCGGCGTCGCGCTCCAGCGCCCACCGCTATTGGCTCCTCGGCAGGCTTGACCTTGCCGCGCAGCAAGCCCGCTAGTCCGGCCGCCAGTCCGTTTCCGCCGCCGTTGGGAGCACCGGAGCCGTTGGAGCCGCCCGAGCCATTCGGGCCGCCCGAGCCACCACCGCCACGCCCAGCGGCGGCATCGACATCCACAGTCGGCAGCGGACCCATCGGGCCCAGTCGTTTTCGCACGATGTACTGCTGAAGGATCGTCCAAGAGTTCGTCGTCACCCAGTAGACGAGGACGCCGGCAGGAAAGCGGATGATAAACACCACGAAGAACAACGGCATCAGCAACATGATCTTCCGCTGCGTGCCGTCCATCGTCGGGCTCGACATCAACAGGCTCGAGCCCAACTGCGTTCCCACGTAGAGGATGATCAGCGCGATCAGGGTTGCGCCCGTGGCCTTGTTGGTGAGATCGCTGATGAACAGGAAACCAGCGCCACCGTGGGGACCGCAGGGGACCGTATGGGCTGCGTTGACGACGCTGTGTCCGGCGATGAGGTGGTGGGGCTGAACGGCCGGACAGATATCCTGCCGCAGACTCGACCTCAGCATGTAGAAGAGCGAGATGAACACCGGCAACTGCGCCACCAACGGTAGGCACGAGCCCAGCGGGTTCACCTTGTTCTCCTTGTAGAACTTCATCAACTCCTGCTGCTGGCGCTGCTTGTCGTCCTTGTAGCGGTTCTGAAGCGCCTTCATCTCAGGCTGCAGGCGCTGCAATGCCTGCATCGAGCCGAACTGCTTGAGCGTCAGCGGCACGAGCAGCGCACGAATCACGATCGTCAACACGACAATCGACCAGCCCCAGGGCACGCCGATCGTGTTATGAAAGAACTTCAGCACCGTCTCGAACACGTCGATCAACGGTTGGAAGATGTTGGCGAGAAAAACCATGTTGGTCAGGCGCTCGGGACCGGCGCTCGGGCCTTGAACAGCCGTTGGTCCTCCACGAAGTCAAGCCCCCCGTGGCTCCAGGGGTTGCATCGCAGGAGCCGCCAGCCGGCCAGCACAAGCCCCTTCAGTATGCCGAACCGCCCGATCGCTTGGACAGCGTACTCCGAGCAGGAAGGGTAGTACTTGCATCGCGATCCGACGGCCGGCGAGATCAGCCGTTGGTAGATCTTGATTGGCAGCAGCACGATCGGTCGCGCCCGGAAACCCTCGCGCGGACCCCGCTGAGCCTCCTCGAAACGCCTGCGTGAACTCATGAGCTGAGCTGAGGACCATCAATGGTCTCGTATAGAAGGAGCTCAGCATCACCGCCAGCCGTGTCGCATAAACCACCCTCGGAACGGACGGGCTTCTCACGCTGATCGCCGGTTTCACCCGGACGCGCCCCTGGAACCTGATCAATCAACCCCGCCAGGGCGCACCGGACTCCCCTGAGACCATCGCGCTCAGACACAGACCCGGCCTCGCGCCTGGCCACCACAACGGCATCGGTGCCCGCGGGTAGTCGGGACCCTTCGAGCGTGAACGCTTCCCTCAGTAGTCGCTTGATTTTATTCCGTTGCACTGCTCCCCCAACCTTGCGTGAGACGGAGAGACCAAGCCGCGTGCCCTCACCCGCACCGTGGGGAAAGACGTAGAGCACCAGTATTCGGTTAGCGTGTGAGCGACCATTCCGAAACACACGGTCGAAGTCGGCGCTGCGTGAGAGCCTTGCTCGCGCCGCGCGCGATGGTGATCGCGCACCGCCGGCGTAGCCGGTGGCTGGCGCGCTCATCACACCGTCAGGCGCTTGCGACCTTTGGCGCGCCGACGCTTGAGCGTCAGGCGTCCCGCGCGCGTGTGCATTCGGTTGCGAAAGCCGTGAGTCCTTGCGCGTTTGCGCTTCTTTGGCTGGTAGGTGCGTTTCATCGCTCACAAGCCCGAAAGGGGTCCAGGCGAGTATACGCAGCAGCTGAAGTGAGCCCGGCTGGCCGTCGCCCCCCGGTCAGCTGAGCGTTTCGGGCCGGTTGGCGCCCAGCCGTGGCTTTTTCCCGCGCTTTGCGCAGACCCCAAGCCCAGGCCCTCAAGGGGTCAGACAGGCGCTGGTATATTCGCCCGCCGGGCCGCTCCTATCGGCCTTCACGATCGTTTCGCTCGCGACGATCACACCGACGATCGTCTCTCTACGTCTCCCGGAAGGAGCCGCATGGATCTGCTCGAGCAACCCGAGCTGGCTCTCCTATGGGGCGCGATTCGCGCTGAGCTTCGCCACATGGTCGGAGAATCGACCTACGACATCTGGCTGGCGCCGCTTCAGCTCCGCGCTTGGGATGGAGCGGTTCTGCGATTGGAGGCGCCAGCCGACACGCAGGTATGGATAGCCGAGCGCTTCGGACGCGTACTCGAGAGTTGTGCGCGCATCGTTCTCGGTCCGGCAACTGCAGTCGTCTTCGCCACCACCGATAATGCCCGCGGCCGGCTCGCCCCCGCACCGACTCCACAGCCCGAGAGCGATGATGTTCTCAACCCCCGTTACAGCTTCCAGCAGTTCATCATCGGCGAGGGCAACCAGCTGGCTCACGCAGCCGCGCTGGCCGTCGCCGAAATGCCAGGGCAGGCCTACAACCCCCTGTTCCTGCACGCCCCCCCGGGGCTCGGCAAAACACATCTTCTGCACGCGATCGGCAACTACGTACTCGCGTTCGGAGACGGAGCAACCGTTCGCTACACGACGATCGAAGCATTTACCAACCACTTCATCAGAGCCCTTGGGACACGCTCGGTCGACCGCTTTAAGCGCTCGTATCGAGATGCGGATGTGTTGCTGATCGACGATGTCCAGTTCCTCGCGAGCAAAGTGAAGACCGAAGAGGAGTTCTTTCACACCTTCAACACGCTTTATGAGACGGGACGGCAGCTCGTCCTCACCTGTGATCGTCTGCCCACGCAACTCGCGATGGTCGAGCAACGGCTGCGTGAACGTTTCGAATGCGGCCTGGTCGCCGACATCCGCCCACCCGACTTCGCCACTAGACACGCGATCCTGCGAAAGCGAGCCGCGCTGGACGGAATCTCGCTGGCGGACCCCGCCGTGCTCGAGATGATCGCCGAGCGCATCACCAGCAACGTGCGCTCCCTCGAGGGAGCGCTGATTCGAGTCGTCGCCCATCACTCGCTCGCGCGCCGGCCGATTGACATCGAGTTCGCGACCGCCGTTCTCGACGGGATGAACCTTGACTCGTGCGTCAGCCAGCCGGCGATCGGCACAATTCAAGCCGCCGTAGCGGCGTTCTACAAGCTAACCGTCCCCGAGTTGATCTCTCCGAGCAGAACCGCTCGTATCGTCTGGCCTCGCCAAGTCGCGATTCATCTCGTCCGTGTGCACACGGACGAGTCCCTCCAGACAATCGGCAAAGCCTTTGGCGGGCGGAACCATGCGACGGTTCTGCATGCATGTAAGCGTGTAGACCAGCGACTGCAAAACGATCATGAAGGCGCGACGGAAATCGCCGATCTCAGCCGCACCCTACGCCACGACCACGCCGACCGCACTTGTTGACAGACTTGCGCGTTACTCAGCGAGAACAACTTTTACGCTCCGTGCGATTTCTTGCGCGCTTCTCCACAGCTTCTCTTCGCTCTATGACTTCTACTTCCGTTTCGAGGTGTTCATCGTGAAGCTCTCTTTCGAGCGCGACGCCTTCCTAGCCCAGCTTCAGACCGTTAGCAGAGTCGCGTCTACGCGCAGCGCGATCCAAGCTCTATCGGGAGTACAGATCACAGCTCGGACTGGCGCCTGCGAGTTGCGAGCCACCGATATGGACGTTGGCCTGCGGGTGCCGCTTGAAGGGGAGCTGACGCGCGAGGGTGTAGTCGTGCTTCCAGCCCGGCTCCTACTGGACGTCGTGCGCTCATTGCCGGCGCAGCGCATATCACTTGAGCTCCGGGCCGCAGAGCAGGACGTCGAGCTTGTTTCCGGCAATGCGACATTTCATATCCGGACACTGCGCACCGAGGACTTTCCCCCCTTTCCCGATCCCGATCCCGACTCCGCCGTGTCAATACCCGCGCAAGCGTTTGTCTCGACGGCGCTGAAGGTTGCCGGGTCCGCCTCGCGCGACGATACCCGCCCGGTTCTGACGGGTATTCTCGTGTCGGCCTCGGGACAGGAACTGCGCATGGTTGCGACCGATTCGTACCGGTTGAGCGTTAAGGTGACAGCCTTGGAGGCTCCCCTGGCCGCTGGTTTTGAGGTCAACGTCCCGGCGCGTGCCCTGCAGGAGTTGGCCCGCGTGGCCGGTCATGACGCGGACGAGCAGTTGAGCGTCAGCGTGCGCCAGAACCAAGTGTTGTTCGTTCTGGGTCGGGTTGTCTTGTCCTCACGCCTGATCGACGGCCAGTATCCCAATTATCGTCAGCTGTTGCCCGAGACCTTTGAGCACGAGCTTCGGATTGCGGGTCCAGAGCTGACCGGCGTGGTACGGCGAATCAGTCTGCTGGCACAGCGCAACGCCCCGCTACAACTCGCGTTTGCCCCCGGTGAGCTCACCGTATCGGCCAGGACACCGGATATCGGGGAGGCTCGGGAGTCGCTTCCGGTCGCCTTTCAGGGAGAGCCTCTGGAGATCGGTTTCAATCCGGAGTTCTTGCGCGATGGACTGGAGGCGATCGATCAAACCGACGTGCTTCTAAAGCTGATCAGTCCACTCCGTCCAGGCTTGATAGAGGCGGCGGACGAGAGCGGGTTCAAGTACCTGATCATGCCGATCAGGCTGAACGTCTAGACGATCATGCGGGTGGTCGGCGTCACCCTGCGTAATTTCCGCGGGTACCACGAGGCACGTGTGGCGTTAGGAGCAGGCTTGACCGTCGTTTCGGGCCCCAACGGGGCAGGCAAGACGAACCTGCTGGAAGCGCTGTACTTCGGTTGCACCGGGCGTTCTTGCCGCACAAACAGCGACCGTGAGGTGGTGCGGTTCGGCGCGTCCGCCGCACGTATCGAGATCGAAGCTCATGGTGAGGATGGTCCGCATCAGCTCTCAGTCGGGGTTGCGCCGGCTGAATCGAAGCAAATGCACATCGATGGAGCACCGGTCGAACGGTTGCTGGAGCTGCCCGGGCGTCCTCTGGTCAGCGTCTTTCTTCCGGACCGTCTCGAGCTCATCAAGGGAGCTCCGTCACTGAGACGCGCCCACCTCGACCAGTTCGTGGCCGCGCTGTGGCCTGCCCGGAGCGCGACTCGCCGAGCCTACTACCAGGCCCTGGCGCAACGCAACGCCTTGATCAGCCGAATCAGGTCCGCAAGCGCGTCGCGGAGCTCGCTCGCGAGCTGGGATATGCAGCTCGCCCACCACGGCGTGGCGTTGATTAGGGATCGCGCGAACGCGGTGAAGGCCACAACCGACTCGTTCTGCCGGATTGCCGGCGAGCTTGGCTTGGACGGTGCTCCCACGCTCGCCTATCGCCCCCGGTCCCGCGCCAGCGAGCCCGAGCAGCTTGCCGCTGAGTTGGCCGAGCGCATTGAGGGCGACCTCGAACGAGGGTTCACCTCGCATGGCCCTCATCGCGACGATCTCCTCACGCTGCGCGATAAGCGTGAACTGCGAGTCTATGGATCGCAGGGACAACAGCGACTGGCGCTGCTGGCGCTGCTGCTCGCGGAGCGCGAAGCGATCGCCGCGCGCCGTAGCTCATCGCCGTTGATGTTGCTCGACGATGTGATGAGCGAATTGGACCGTGCTCGCAGGCAGGCGCTCGTTGATCTGTTGCGCAGCGCCGGCGGGCAGTCGGTGATCACGACGACCGACCTGGAGCATGTTCCCGGGGCAATGGATTCGGACATTGCTCGGCTGGCCGTGTCGGAGGGCCGGTTGTTGGAGGAAGCCGCCGTATGAGGTCTCATCGGCGTAGCCCTCGGCCCGTCGCCATCGCGATCGATGCGATTCGTGACGAGCTCGCCCCGGCGACGGTCCTCGCGGACGTCCAGCGAGTTTGGCTCGAGGCTGTGGGACCGACGATCGCGAATGATGCGCGGCCGATCAGCGAGCGTATGGGCGTGCTGACGATCTCCTGCTCGGCATCAGTGTGGGCGCAGGAGCTTGACCTGATGAGCGCAGCGATCCTCGAGGGCCTGAACCAGCGCCTGCATGAGGGGCGAATATGCCGTTTGCGGTGCGTGGCGCTACCTGCTCGTTAGGCGACCCAGGGCGTTCTGCGAGCCGGATGGCTCCGCCGGCCCGGCGACGGTTGTAAACACGCGTTTTGCAGGTAAAACGACACTGGCCGTCACGCCGATCGGGGGCCTCGCTGTGCTATCCTTGTGGCTATCAGGTTTCGACGCCCCGCCGCACCGTTCACGGCGCGAATTCGGGGCGTCTCAATGTCATCGGAGGATCGTTGGCGAATGACGATGGCGCCCGTGCGCGCCCAATGAGCGAAGCCAGTTACGACGCCCAGGACATAACGGTCCTGGAGGGGCTTGAGGCTGTCCGCAAGCGCCCGGGGATGTACATCGGCTCGACCGGACCACGTGGCCTGCATCACCTGGTGTACGAGGTTGTTGACAACTCTGTTGACGAGGCGTTGGCGGGGCACTGCGACGAGGTCTTGGTCACGATTCACCCCGACAACTCGGTCACCGTGGTGGATGACGGTCGCGGCATCCCCGTTGCGATGATGGCGAAGGAGCGCCGACCTGCGGTCGAGGTGGTGCTGACCATGTTGCACGCCGGAGGCAAGTTCGGCGATGGCGGGGGTTACAAGGTCTCGGGCGGGCTTCACGGTGTCGGCGTGTCGGTCGTCAACGCGCTGTCCGAGACGCTCGATGTGGAGATTCGCCGAGACGGCTTCACCTGGACACAGTCCTACGGGCGCGGGAAGCCCCAGCACGACCTCAGGCGCGGCGAGCCCGCGGACAGGACCGGCACCACGATCACCTTCCTTCCGGACGCCGACGTGTTCGAGACGCTCGAGCTTGATTTCGCCACGCTCGAAGAGCGGATGCGCGAGACGGCGTTTCTCACTCGTGGGCTGCGGATCGAGATCGTCGACGAGCGTGGAGAGGGACATCGCGCGGAGTTTCGCTACGAAGGCGGGATCGTCGACTTCGTCGGCTATCTGAACGCGAACAAGGAGCCAATTCAGAAGAAGGTGATCTCGTTCACGGGGGAGAGCGCGGAAGGGGCGCTCGAGGTCGCGATGCAGTGGAACGGCTCTTATCAGGAGTCGGTGTTCTCGTTCGCCAACAACATCAACACGCACGAGGGCGGCTCCCATCTGAGCGGCTTCCGCTCAGCGCTCACGGGGGCTCTCAACAAGTACGCGCGCGACAAGGGAGAGCTGCGAGAGAAGGACGAGAACCTCACCGGCGAGGACGTTCGCGAAGGGCTGACAGCCGTCATCTCGGCGAAGCTCGCCGACCCGCAGTTCGAGGGGCAGACGAAGACCAAGCTCGGAAACCCAGGTATGCAGGGGTTCGTCCACTCGATCGTGAATGCACGCCTGGCGGAGTTCCTGGAAGAGAACCCGCAGGAGGCGCGGATCGTGATTCGCAAGGCGGTCGAGGCGGCGCACGCGCGAACGGCCGCGCGCAAGGCGCGCGACCTCACGCGCCGCAAGTCCGCGCTTGAGAATTCGACCCTGCCCGGAAAGCTCGCCGACTGCTCGGTCAAGGACCCCGCTCTCGCCGAGCTGTTCGTGGTCGAGGGGGACTCCGCCGGCGGTTCGGCCGTCAGCGCCCGTGATCGCAACACGCAGGCGATTCTGCCGCTACGGGGGAAGATCCTCAACGTCGAGAAGAGCAGGATCGACAAGGTGCTCGGCAACATCGAGATTCAGGCGTTGATCACGGCGATCGGCACCGGCGTGCGCGACGAGTTCGACATCGCGCGGGCGCGCTATCACAAAGTGGTGCTGCTCACCGACGCCGACGTCGACGGAGCCCATATCCGCACGCTTGCGTTGACGCTCCTGTTTCGCGAGATGCAGCCGCTGATCGAGGCCGGCTACGTCTACATCGCCAAGCCGCCGTTGTATCGCATTACGCGAGGCCAGAAGCACCGCTACCTCGAACGCGAGTCTGACCTCGAGGACATCCTGCTGGGTGACAAGTTCGAGAAGATCGACGTGTACGACCGACACGGCCAGCAGTTCCGGCTTACCGACACCCGCTGGAAGCGGTTCACCCGGCTGCTGAGTCAGTACGAGGGGTGGGCGTCTGCGCTCCGCGGCGCCCATGGCCACGGGGTTGTCTCCTTCGTTCAGCAGGTGCGGCTGCTGGAGGAGCAGATCACCGACATGGACGGGCTGGCTCGCCATGTTGCCGAGCACCACCAGAACGGGGAGGCATACGCCACCGAGCTGCTCTCCGAGGACGCAGACGAGGTCGTGATCCGCACGGTGGAGGCAAAGACCGGCTTCGCCACCACCCACCGGGTGCCCCGGTCGACGCTTGAAGCCAATGAATACCACCGGCTGGCCGAGGTTCACCGGGAGCTTGCGATGCTCGCGGGGACGCCGCCGTTTACGATCCGGCTTGGCGAGGGCACCAGCGACGCCGCCACCTTCGAGGAGCTGCGGGCGGGGATTCTCGGGATCGCCCAGAAGGGAATCGACTACTACCGGTTCAAGGGCCTTGGAGAGATGGACGCCGAGGAGCTGCGCGAGACCACGATGGACCCGTCATCACGGACGTTGGTGCAGGTCACGATGGAGGACGCGACGTCGACCGATCTCGTCTTCTCGATGCTGATGGGTGACCAGGTCGAGCCCCGCCGCGCGTTCATCGAGGAGAACGCGCGCCTGGTCAGCAACCTGGACGTATAGGCCACCGTGTCTGCGCTCGACACGATTGGCGGTGGGAACATCGAGCCCCGCGGACTCGAGGAGGAGATGCGCTCCGCGTACCTGGATTACGCGATGTCCGTGATCGTCGGGCGCGCGCTGCCCGACGTGCGCGACGGCTTGAAGCCGGTACATCGTCGGGTCCTCTACGTGATGAACGAGCTCGGGCTGCAGCCGAACCGCAAGCACGTCAAGTGCGCGCAGATCGTCGGCGAGGTGATGGGCAAGTACCACCCCCACGGGGACGCTTCGATCTACGACACGCTCGTTCGTCTCGCCCAGGACTTCTCCATGCGCTACCCGCTCGTCGACGGTCATGGCAACTTCGGAAACATCGACGGCTACGGGGCGGCGGCGATGCGCTACACCGAAGCTCGCCTAGACCGTCTCGCGACGGAGATGCTCCGTGACCTCGACGCTGAGACGGTGGACTTTGTTCCCACCTACGACGGCACCAGGCAGGAGCCGGTCGTGCTTCCCGCGCGGTTCCCGAACCTGCTGGTCAACGGCGGCTCCGGGATTGCGGTCGGCATGGCCACGAACATCCCCCCGCACAACCTGCGCGAGGTCATCAGCGGGACGATCGCCTACCTTGAGGATCCGAGCATCGATGTCGACGGCCTGATGCGCCACATCAAAGGGCCCGACTTCCCGACGGCCGGAACGATTCTTGGCCGGGAGGGGATCCGCGACGCCTACGCCACCGGACGCGGGCGGGTGCGCGTGCAGGCCAAGGCCCACATCGAGCCGATCGGCCAGGGCAAGGAGGCGATCATCGTCACCGAGCTCCCGTATCAAGTGCGCCGCGACGGGGAAGGCGGCGTGATCCTGAAGATCCGCGACCTTGTGCACGACAAGAAGCTTCCTGAGATCAGCGATCTGCGCAACGAGTCCGACCGCCACGGGATGAGGATCGTGATCGAGCTCAAGCGCGACGCGATTCCCAAGGTCGTACTGAACAAGCTGCACAAGCACACCCCACTGCAGACCACGTTCGGCGTCAACATGGTCGCGCTGGTCGACAACGTACCGCGCACGCTGTCGCTGCGTGAGGTGATCGGCCACTACGTCGACCACCAGCGTGAGGTGATCGTGCGGCGCACGAAGTACGAGCTCCGGCGGGCCGAGGAGCGAGCGCACGTGCTCGAAGGGCTCTTGATCGCGCTGGCCCACCTCGACGAGGTGATCGCGCTGATCCGCGCCTCGCGTGACCCCGAGGCGGCGCGCACGGGACTGATCCAGCGCTTCGAGCTGACGATCATCCAGGCGCAGGCGATCCTCCAGTTGACGCTCAGCCGGCTGACCGCGCTCGAAGCCGGCAAGATCGAGCGGGAGCACGCCGACCTTGTCGAACGGATCAAGGAGCTGCGCGAGATCCTCGGCGACGAAGAACGGATCAACGCGTTGATCAAGGACGAACTGGAGGAGATCGGCAACGCATACGGGGACGAGCGTCGCACCGAGATCACCCACGCCGAGGGGGAGATCGATATCGAAGATCTGATCGCCGACCAGCAGATGGTCATCTCGATCACCAACTCGGGCTACATCAAGTCGCTTCCCCTTTCGACCTACCGCCAGCAGCGACGCGGAGGCATCGGAGTAACCGGGATGGACATGAAGGACGAGGACTACATCGAGCACCTGTTCGTCTGCTCGACCCACGACTATCTGCTGTTCTTCACCAACCGCGGCAAGGTGTACCGGCTCAAGGTTTATGAGCTTCCGGAGGCGTCGCGAACCGCCAAGGGCCGCGCGCTGGTGAACCTGCTGCCGCTGCGCGAGGGCGAGCGGGTCCAGTCCGTGCTCTCGACGCGCGATTTCACCGAGGGCCGGTACGTGGTGTTCGCGACGCGCTACGGCATCGTGAAGAAGACCGAGTTCGTCTCCTACAACACTCCGATCAGAGCCGACGGGATCATCGCGATCAACATTCGTGAGGACGACGAGCTGATCGCGGTGCGCCGCACCAGCGGTCACGACGACATCATCATGGTGTCTCGATCCGGCCAGGCGGCGCGTTTCAACGAAAGCCAGGTCCGGGCGATGGGACGCGACACAAGCGGCGTACGGGGAATGAACGTCTCCCAGAAGGACAATGCCGTGCTCGCGATGGACGTCGCCCTCGACGACCAGGAGCTGCTCGTCGTGACCGAGAACGGGTACGGCAAGCGCACCCCGATTTCTGACTATCCGGTCAAGGGACGCGGGGCGATGGGCGTCAAGACGATCACGCTGACGGGGAAGAAGGGCGCTCTGGCCGGCGCCCTCGTTGTCCGCGAGCACCAGGAACTCGTGTTCATCTCGCAAAACGGCATGGTCCAGCGCATCTCCGTCCGTGGGATCAGCCGTTACGGGCGTGCCTCACAGGGGGTGCGGGTGATGAACATCCGCGACGACGATCAGGTCAGCGCAGTGGCGCTGGTGGTCGAATCAGAGGCCGCGACCGCGGCACCGGTACTGGAGGCGGGCCCAGAGGCCCCGACGGCATTCGGCCCCGATGACGCGACCGACGCCGACGCCAATGCCGACATTGCGACCGACCCCGACCCCTAGCCATGGCCGCCGCGCGCCGCGAGCGGGTCGAGTAGGGCGTACTTGGTACGCCGGAGCCTCCTATCGCGACTCACGTCGTGCGGGTTCGCTAATCTGAGTGGTCACCAGAGAAAGGAGGTGGTCCACCTGTCTGACAGTCATTACGGGACCCTGGAGGTGTCCGGCCGCTAGGTCGGAGGCTGACCCCGCTTAGCGGAGTCCCCCCGCGACACCGCCGCGGTGAGTGCCGGAGCTAGTCCCAGCGGCAGTCATCACGCTCACCTCGGATTCGAAGCAGCCAGTTGTATGCGAAGGGCGCCGGCGTCGACGGCGCCCTTCGTGCATCCGGGGCCGTCGCTTCTCGTGCATCTGGCACGGCGCCCCCGAGGGTGCGTCCGAGCCCCCGTTCGACTCGGGCCCGGCGTGGCGAAAGCAATACCCTCTCCCTATGTGCCGAAACATTCGCCCCCTCCACAACTTCGATCCGCCGGTCGCCGATGATGAGGTTCGCGCCGCGGCCTTGCAGTACGTGCGCAAGATCAGCGGGTTTAGCAAGCCCTCGCGTAGCAACGAAGCGGCGTTCGAGCGCGCGGTTGAGTCGGTCGCCGATGCCTCGATGCGGCTGCTGAACGAGCTCAACACCGCCGCACCGCCCAAGAACCGGGAAGTCGAGGCGGCGAAGGCTCGTGCCCGTGCCGCTACCCGCTACGCGGCGTAACCTGACCCCGGCCTAGGCGGCCAGATACGCGCGCCACGCGACTGGGATCGTCGGACTCGCGACGTGGATGAACACGTTCGGGTTCGGGATGCGGGGCTGGTTGAGCAGTTGCATACCGACTTGGCGCGGGAGTGCGTCTCCCTTGCGTCGATTACAAGGTGCGCAGGAGGCGACGATGTTGTCCCAGCTCAGGGCGCCCCCCTTGGATCGCGGGACGACGTGATCAACGGTGAGGTTTGATCGGGCGCCGCAGTACTGGCAAGTCCAGTCGTCGCGCGCAAACACCGCCCGCCGGGTGATTCTCCGGCGCCGGCTGTCGCGCGGCACGCGGACGTAGCTGACGAGGCGGATCACGACCGGTCGGGTCACCGTCGCGGTGGCCGAGTGCAGCTCCCAGTCACCGCGCTCGATGATCTCCGCCTTCTCCTTGAGCAGTAGCACTACCGCCCGGCGCACCGTGCAGACATTGATCGGCTCGTAGGTCGCGTTCAGAACGAGCACCCGGCCACTCTCACGTCCGCGCCGCCGGTGCTCTGGGGGCGGCGCGGACCCCGATGGCGCGGGTGGAGCTGAGACGGCCATGGCTGGCGGCAGTGTAGCGGGGACGCAAACGCCTCCGGTGACCATTTGGCTTGCCTGTTGCCATGTCTCGTCAAGCGTCAGCGCCCTCGGGACCGGATCACTCCGTTCTGGGAAGCCGTCGCGGGGAATTACGACTTCGACCCCGGCAGTGCGAGGTCGCCGATGTCTTGGGAGCACGCGGCGCGCCCCAAGCACAAGGCGTCTAGCCAGGCAGGCGGAGCCAGCCGGGATCGAACCGGCGATCTCCTGCTGCAAAGAGGGGGCGATCCGGTTCGGATGACCGACAGATGCGGATTCGAAACAAGGATCGGGCCGCGCTTGAGATCGCCGGCGGGTGCGATCGGCGGGAAGTGTGGTTTGAATCGGTCTTCCACGCCGGAAGCTGCGCCGCGGCTGCGCCCGATAACGCTGTGCGCGGCGATCGCCTCACCCGCGCTGCTCGGGCGACAAATCGCCGATGTACTTGATGAGGCCGGGTTCGAGCGGCGGCAAAGCTTTGTAAAAGTTGGTCCGGCTCATCTGACTTTTGTGTTTGTGGTGCGTTGTCGATATGAATGGGTGATGGAAGCGCAGACGATCGTTCCCGTGCCGGCGTGTGCTGGTGGATTGCCGATCCGGCTTTCGCTGATGGGCGACGAGCGGCTGGCGCGTTTGGTCGCCGGCGTCGGGAGCGAGCGGGCGTTCGCGTCGCTGTACGAGCGTTATCACCAGCCGTTGTATCGCTATTGCCGCTCGATGCTGCGCGACGATGCCGACGCGCAGGACGCGCTGCAGTCGACGTTGGCGGGCGCGTTTGCGGCGCTGAGGCGCGGTCAGCGCGACGCGCCGTTGCGGCCGTGGTTGTTTCGGATCGCCCACAACGAGTCGGTGTCTTTGCTTCGTCGTCGCCGTCCCGAGTACGAGCTTTCAGAGGCGTCGGAGGGTTCGACGGTGTCGGTGGAGGAGCGGGCCGAGGCGCGCGCGCGGCTGGCGTTGCTGGTCGCAGATCTGCGCGAGCTGCCCGAGCGCCAGCGCGGGGCATTGGTGATGCGGGAGCTGAGCGGCCTCTCGCACGAGGAGATCGCTCTTGCCCTGGGAACGTCGGTGGGCGCAGCAAAGCAGACGATTTTCGAGGCGCGACGGTCGTTGTCGGAGTTCGTGGAGGGGCGCGCAATGGTGTGTGAGGAGGTGCGGCGCGCGATTTCCGATGGTGATGGGCGCGCGTTGCGCGGCCGTCGGGTGCGCGCGCATTTGCGCGACTGTTCTGGTTGTGCGGCGTTCGCGGCGGCGATCCCCGCGCGGGGTGCGGATCTGCGCGCGATCGCGCCGCCGCTGCCGGCGGCGGTGGCGGCGGGGCTGCTCACGCGGGTGCTGGGGGGAGGCTCGGGCCATGGCGCTGGCGGCGCTAGCGGTCTGGCCGCGGGCGCCGCGGGCAAGACGGTGGGTGCGGCGCTCTCGGCGAAGGTGCTCGCTGGCGCGGCGATCCTCGCGACCACGGCTGTTGGTGTCACGGGCGTGCTGAGACACCCCGGGCACCGGCCATCCACGACGCGCACCACGCAGATGGGCCATGCCGGCGCCGCGACCAGCGGCGCGAATCTCGCGTCCCCGGCCCTCGCTCGCCAAGCGGGTGCGCGACCCACCGCGAGCCACGCTACGCTCGTGCGCGGAGTGGCGAGCGCTGTTGCGGGTACTCGCAGGCGCACGCGTTCGGCTGGTCAAGCTCCCGCTTCGCTCGGGTTCGGGTTCGGGTTCGGTGGCGTGGGGCATGGCGGCAGCGACGCTCGCGGGTTGACGGGCGGGGTACCGGGGACGCTGCCCGGCCGCGCTGCATCGCCGGCCGCCCAGCACCGCGGGAATCCTTCATCGGGGCCGTTCGCCGGGCAGAGGCCGCCGAGCGCCGGGCGACCAATCACTCCCGGGAGCCGCGCGCCGGGTACGGCCGCTGGCCACGCTCCAGGCAGGCCGGGGGCACCGGCCAGGCCATCCCCGCGCGTTCCTCGGACACCGACCTCGCGGTCGGGACGGCCGCGCTGAACATAGATCCTGACGTTGGTCGTGCTGGCGCGTGAGAAGTGTTTGACAGGCGAACCCGTCGTGAGGCGGTGGCGCAAAGCAGGAACCCTGACCGTTGATGTCAATGGTCACCCAATCGCCCAGGAGGCAAGCATGAAGGTCTACAGCAAGATCGCACTGATCGGCGCGTCGCTCGCGCTCACCGCTGCTCCGGCGCTCGCGGCCGGGCCCTCGACGCACAGGCCGGCGACGCCGGGACCGAAGGCGAGCCTGCCGGCGAAGGCCAAGGCCTACGGCCAGTACTGCCAGAACGAGAGCAAAAAGCACGTGGGCGGCACGCCCGGAACGCCATTCTCCAAGTGCGTGACCGACATGGCCAAGCTCGCTACCCGGTCGACCAAGAACCCGCGCACCGCCTGCAAGAACGAGAGCAAGAAGCACGTCGCCGGCCACCACGGCACGCCGTTTAGCCAGTGCGTGTCGGGCGGCGCGAAGCTGCTCAAGAACCAGGCCCACAGTTAGAACGGGAGCAACCCCCGCATCTCCTGACAAACGAGACATGGCGCAAACACTGGAAGGCCCCGCCTCGGCGGGGCCTGCGCCTGGCCAAGAAGGCTTTACCCGACCCGCGACCGAGAAGGACCAGAGTTCCCTTCCCGCGCAGTCACAGCCCCGGACACTATGTCAAGTGGCGCCGCGTCGATCTCACCGACGACTTCTTCGTCGAGCGGGTGCTGGCGCTCACGAGCGCCGGGTGGCCGACGCGTTGGTTGCGCGATCGCGCCGCGCGCGGGCGGCCTGAAATGCCCCAGCTTGAGCGTTCCACCAGGCTGGCCCGCCTGTTCGATGTATCCGTGCGCTCGTTGACGCAAGGGCTACGTCATCTTTCGCATGCCTCTAATAATGTCGCCTGATATACTTAGGCCACTGGAAACGAGCCCAGCACGCGCAGCACCTCAACGTGGGTCCTCAGCCCGTTGAGAGCGTCGATCACGTGCGTCTCGCGGTCGCGCCCTTCGATGTCGGCGAAGAACATGTAACGCCCGAGGCCCTGCCGGCGAGGCCGGGACTCTATCCGGGTGAGGTTGACCCCGCGGGTCGCGAACTCCGACAGGCAGCTCACGAGCCATCCCGGCGTCTCTGAGCCGACTCCCCAGAAGACGATCGCGGTCTTCCAGGGCCCGAGCGCCCTGCCGGCCTCTCCGGCCTCTCCGGCCTCGCCGGCTCGGCCGAGGCGGTCCGCTTCGCCAACGCCGTCCGCGCCGTCCGCTTCGTCACCGCCGTCCGCATCGCCGGTCCGCTCGCCTGGCGCCGTCTGGCCGGTGTCTCGGCGCTGCTTTGCGCCGCGAGCCCGCCCCAGTCCGCCTGGAGAAGCGCCGACGGGTCCGAGCCAGACGAAGCGGGTCTCGTTGCCGACCACGTCTTCGACTCCCGATCTCAGCACCTGGCAGCCATAGCGCTCGGCGGCCAATCGGTTGCCGAGCGCCGCCCACGGGCCTACGTGCTCGGCTACGATCCGGACTGCCTCGGCGGTCGAGCTCCCCGCGATCACGCGGACGCCCGGAAGCCGCGAGCGGATGAAGCGCGCGCATTGGGCGTTGGCCTGTGGATGGGAGACCACGGTATTGATGTCCGAGAGCTCGAGGACGGTGCGCGCGATCAGGCAATGGCGGATCGGGTGCACGACCTCGCCGAGAATTGCGACATCATCGGTCTCGATCGCCAGCGCGTCGAGGGTCGCGTTGACCGAGCCCTCGAGCGAGTTCTCGATCGGCACCAGCGCCCGCTCGACGTCGCCCTCCTGCACCGCCATCACGGTGTCGTAGATCGTCGGCAGCGATGCCAGCGTCAGCTCGCAGCCTTCGGTCGCGACCAGCAGCGCTTCCTGGGTGAATGTGCCCTCAGGTCCGAAGTAACCGACGCGCACGGGTGCTTCAGGCCCGCGCCGGTCGGTGCGCACAGTCCCGCGCGTCCCAGACTGCGCAGGCGAGCGGTTTCCTCACGTCGATGCTGGCTTGCCGCCGGGGCCCTCGAGCGCGAGTCGGACCGCGTCAGCCTCCTCGGGCGAGAGCTCAAGCTCGCCCCGTCCCTCCTGCACCTGCTTGGCGTACAGGCGAGCCTGATCGCGATGGTGGATCGAGGACAGCACCAGCCCGGAACGGGTCGCGTCGAGGAGGGCGATCGACGTCGACTGCCGTCCCGACATCTCCCCGTACGCGTCGTAACGGAGCAGCGAGCGGTAGGTCATCGCGCCGTCGAGACGGTGCTCGGCCGTTCCCATTCGATCATTCAGTCGCGCTGTCCCGTCGCGCACGTATTGAGTCAGCGCCTCGAACTGGGTCTGCAGCGAGGCGGCATGGGCCACCAAATCCTCCTCGCTGTCGCCGAGCACGCGGCGCTGATCGGCACGCACGCTGCGCAGCTTGAGCGCCAGGCCGGCGCTCAGTCCGAGCGCCACCACGGCCACGGCTCCAGCCGCGATCGCCACAATGCCCGCCGTGCTGGTCAGGTCGTGCACCGCCTGAAGAATAGGCATCCAGGACGGCGGAGCTCAGGTCGCCGGGCAAACCAAGCCGGAGCTGCTACTGGAAGGTGACGGGAAACGAGAGCGAGTTGTTCGATTTGTTACCCTCCCCGGCGACCGCCGCCACCGTTGCGGTCACCGTATAGGTGCCGGCTGGCGGGGAGGAGCTGAGCGTAACCCGCCCGGTGGCGCTCTGACCCGCGGTCGTCTGGGGAACGATCGTCTGACCAGTGGACGTTGTGCCGCTGATTGTTACCGTGAGCTTGACGTTTGTCTCGGCGTTCGTACCGGCGTTGGTGAAGCTGAGCGTGAACGTGGGTGCCGGGCTCGCCGGGAGCGTGTTGGTGGACCCGGTCTGAAGCGTGGTTCCGCCGACGCTGACCGAGTCAAGCGAATGGCCGTGGGTTCCCGGCGCCGGCTTGCCGCTCGGCGTCGCCGAGGAAGCTCCGAGTTTGGTGGCGATGAAACTGGGAGTCAGCCACCCGGTGTCGGGCAGGAACTGGCCGGCGTCAATCGTCTCGCCGTTAGGTCCCCCGACGGCGATCCCAACGCCGTTCAGCGCCCCCGCGATCAGCGGCGCGGCGTAGCCCTTGTAGAGCACGTCGGAGGCGTAGAACCGGGCCATCTGGGTTGCGATCCCATTGAGCGCATCCCGGTTCGCCGTGCTGCCGAGGGCCGGCTGGATCTCCGTGGCGATGTTCGCGATCCCGTCGCGTCGCATCTGCATCACGAGTAATAGGTCCTGCTGCGCGCCTCGCATCTCGTCCGGCACGCTGAGAGCCTTCGCGCCGCTCAGCTGTGAGTCGGCGCTTACCCGGGTGTCGTTGATCGACGTCTGCAGCATCGTCGCGTTACCCGTGCCGCCACCGCCGGTGAGCGCCCCGAACAGCTTACGGCCGGCCCCGTCTGACTGCTGGATCAGCGATGAGACGCTGTTGGTGTAGTCCTGCAGCGCACTCTTGCGCGCGCTGGACTGGCAGCCGCGGACTCCCACCACGATCAGGATCAGCAGCACCAGGATCACGGCGGCAGCCGCGATCCGGCGCACTTGAATCGCCTGCCGATCGGTCGGGGGAGGGCGCCCGGCTCCCGATGGCCGGCGTCTGCGCGGTGCTGTCCGAGGCTCGTCCACCTCGTCGAAAAACGACAAGTTCTCGCTCCTTGCGGGATCGGGAAACGCTCAGTATGACCGCCCGGGGCGGCTGGAGACACAAGTTCGCTGGCGCTGGTGCAACTCCTTTGGCGACTCGAAGGCCGAGGCGGTGCAGGTTCGCCGCAGGGAGGCGGGAACGCGCGTGGAACAGCTCATCATGCGCCCGAGCGAACTGTCCACGGTGGGCCACGATGACCGCACTCCTGACGACCCGACACGCCGTCAGGGCGCTGTGATACCTGGCGAGCCTGCGCTCGTCCTCGATCGCTACCGGTTGAGCCGGCGTCTGGGCGCCGGCGGGTTTGGCATCGTCTGGTGGGCGCGTGACGAGCACCTGGAGCGCGACGTGGCGGTCAAGATCGTGCCGCGTGAGAAGATCGTCGATGACCGCTTCGAGCGCGAGGCGCGGGCTGCCGCGAGGCTCACCCATCCGGCTATCGTGACGCTGTATGAGGCGGCGATCGACGAGCACGGGGCGTACCTCGTCTCCGAGTTGGTCGTCGGCGCGACGCTCGATCAGCTCCTGGCCGCCGGCCGGCTGTCCGATCGTGAGATCGTTGCGATCGGCGTCACGCTGTGCCACGCCCTCGCTCACGCTCACTGGCGGGGCATCGTGCACCGCGACGTCAAGCCGTCGAACATCCTCGTCCCCGAGCGCCCCTGCTCGTCGGCGCAGATCGCCAAGCTGACCGACTTCGGCGTCGCGCGGGTGCTCGATGGCGACGTCCCGGGCGGCCCGAGCGGCGACCCGGTCACGCGTGCGGGCGACGTGATCGGCACCGCCGCGTACATGGCTCCCGAGCAGGCCGCCGGACGCGAGGTGGGAGCGGCGGCGGATCTGTTCTCGCTCGCGGTCGTGATCTACGAAGGGCTGAGTGGCGTGAACCCGCTCGGGACCGGAAGGG
This sequence comes from Solirubrobacteraceae bacterium, assembly GCA_050996975.1. GTDB lineage: Bacteria > Actinomycetota > Thermoleophilia > Solirubrobacterales > Solirubrobacteraceae > Palsa-465. The sequence goes on from JBPCRJ010000026.1 coordinate 33,921, forward strand.
CGACGAACCCGGCACGAGCACTTGGAGCTCAGCTGGTGCCGCTGCGCCGCCAGCGTCGCGGGCTCCCACTCGGGCTCACCGAGGGAATCGACCTGGCTCTGGCTCCACAGCCACGCGAGCGGGGCAGCCTCGACCAGCTCCGCGAAACGATGGCAGCTGCGCTGGGGCAGCTGGATGACACACCGGGGGTCGTGACGAGCGCGTGGCGCGCCCGGGGGGCAGACCGAGCGCGTCGAGAGGACGGCGCCAGCCGTCAGGCCGACCGGTTTCCCGGCCACGATGATCGTCGCGCCGAGCGGCTGGCACCGCATGATCTCGATCGACAAGCCCATCCGGCGTGGCTGGCGCGAGGGTTCTCGGGCGTCGCCGCCGGGGCGTTGAGCGCGTGGCTCGCGTCACACGTATTGACGGGGGCGACGCACATTTCGGCCGTGGCGGGACTGCTGGGCGCGCTCCTCGTGCTTGCTATGGCCCGCACCGGGTGGCTGGTGATCATCGCCGGTTTCGCGCTCGCGACTACGCTGCAACACCATCCCGGCGCCGCACTGGTGATCGTGATCGGGGGGACTGTGCCGATCGCGCTGGCGCCCTTGGCGCCCCGCATCTGGCCGCTCGGCGTCGGGGGTCCGGCACTCGGGGTGCTGGGGCTTGCCTGTGCGTGGCCGGCCGTCGCCGGACGGGCGCCGCGCGCCGCGCGGCGGGGGGCGCTCGGGTGCATCGGCTGGGTCTGGCTTGCCCTGGCCAGCGCGCTGTCGGGCACCGACCTGTACCTCCGCACAGCATCGATCCGGCCGGCTCCGGACGCGTGGACGGCGTCGCTGCACCAGACGATCGTGCACGTGCTCGTGCCGCTCGTGAGCGCCCGTACGCTCGCCCCGGCGGCGGTATGGGCGCTCGCGGCGGTCGTGCTGCCATGGCTGATCAGGCGCCGGTCGCTCCGGATCGACGCTCTCAGGGTCGTGGTTTGGGCCGGCGCCCTCGTGTACGCCACGGGCGCTGTCGGTGAGGCCAGTCATGGGTCGCCCGTCGCACCTACGTTGGGCGCCGTTCTGGCGGGCGCGGGTGGGGGCGTTGTCGTTGCCCTCCTACCGAGCCTGCGCGGCTTGTGGCGGACCCGACGCACGGTCCGCGGGCCTGCGGCGGGAGTTGCGTAGCATCAGCCTGCCCCCCGGGGCATCCCATGACCGTGCTTAAGAGCCTCGAGAGCAAGATCGCCGACCTGGTCGAAGGCACGTTCAGCCGCGTGTTTCGCTCCGAGGTCCGGCCCGTCGAGATTGCGCGCAAGCTCGCTCGCGAGATGGACGAGCACAAGTCCCTGTCCCTGTCGCGGACTTACGTCCCCAACCGCTACCGAGTCTTCCTGTCCGTCCGTGACCGGGATCGGTTCGCCGATTACGAGGATGCGCTCACGGCGGAGCTGGCGGGCTACCTGCTCGAGCATGCGCGAGGCGAGCGCCTGGCGCTGCTGTCCCAGCCCGTGATCGAGTTCGAGACGGATGACCGGCTGGGCTTGGGTGAGTTCGGCATCCAGGCCAGCCTCTCCGATCCCCCCGACCCCTTCGCGCCGTCCGAGCCGTCCGGGCGGTCCGAGCCGTCGCCGTACCATGACGCTTCGGCGGCCTCCGAGCCGTCGGGTCGCACGATGATCTACAGCACCGCCGGCCGCGTCGCCGAGCCGCTCGAGGAGCGCGCGCACGCGCGCCAGGAGAGCGCGCTGCTGCTGATCGATGGCAAGCGTTTGGTGGTCGGGCCACGGGGCGTGACGCTTGGTCGCAGCCGTCAGTGCGACGTCGTGCTCGATGATGAGAACGCTTCCCGGGAGCACGCGGAGATTCGTCCGCGCGGCGGATCCTGGGTCTTGAGCGACCTCGGCTCGACCAACGGCTCGAGCCTCAACGGACGGAGGATCGGGGGTCCGGAGGCGATCAAAGCGGGCGATGAGATCGAGCTTGGCGCGTCGGTGCTCAGGTTTGAGCTGGAATAGGTTAGGCGGCGCGCACCCATGCTCGAGCCCGTGTCGGTCGGCCTCAAGTTCGGCTTCCTGGCGGTCCTGTACCTGTTCCTGCTGTGGGTGGCGCGCAGCGCGCTCAAGGATCTGCGGCGGGACCAGGGCGGGATCGCGCCGTCCGATCAGCCGCCGCCGGCTGACGCCACTGGCATGCACTCCGCTGCGCAGCGAACCGGGGCCCCCGCGGGCGGATTTGAGCCGAGGTTGGTTGTCGAGCATGTCGCCGGGCACCAGCCCGGCACGTCGTATGACGTGTCGGGCGGCGCTACCCTCGGCCGCGGAGATGTCGAGATTCCGCTCGACGATCCATTCGCGTCCTCGCGCCATGCGCGCATCTCGCAACAGGGCAACGTGGTCGTAATCGAGGATCTGGGATCCACCAACGGCACCTACCTGAACGAGCAGCCGCTCACCGGACCGCAACCGCTGCACGTCGGCGACCGGATCCGGATCGGCGATTGCGTGTTCTCATACCTGCAATGACCTCAGAGAAGCCAACCTGACGATGCTTCGCGCCGCGGAGACGACATGGAAGACGGACACCGGCCGTCAGCGCCGGGACAACGAGGACAGCGCGCTTGCCCGCGCGCCGGTCTTTGTCGTCGCCGACGGAATGGGCGGCGCCCAGGCGGGAGAGGTCGCGTCGAGGATCGCGATTGAGGCGTTCGAGCAGGGCCTGCCCGACTCGGGTACCGCGGAGGAGCGCCTGGCACTGCGCGCCCGGCAAGCCAACCAGCTGATCCACGAACGCTCCCGGGCCGAGCAGGAGCGGGAAGGGATGGGCACCACCCTCACCGCCGCCTATCTTCACGACACTGAGCTCGCGATCGCCCACGTGGGCGACAGCCGCGCATACCTGTTTCGCGACGGGTCGCTGGGGCGTCTGACCAAGGACCACACCCTTGTCGGTGCGCTCGTGGACGAGGGGAAGCTCACCGAGGAGCAGGCCGCCGAGCACCCGCAACGGTCGATCATCACGCGGGCGCTCGGCCCCGAAGCATCCGTCGAGGTCGACACCTGGTCCTATCCGGTACGTGCCGGCGACGTGCTGCTGCTCTGCAGCGACGGGCTGACCTCGATGATCAGCGATGAGCGGATCGCAGCGATCCTGTCCGCCGCCACCGAGCTGCGAGACGCGGCCGACGATCTGATCGCGGGCGCGAACGACGCCGGAGGGCGCGACAACATCACGGTCGTCTTGAGCCGGCTCGAGGAAGCCGGAGAGTCGGCGGGCGCGGAACAGGCGACAGTTGTGGCCTCCGGGGCGCCCCGCCAGCCCCGCGCCGGCGCTAGCGCACCCGCCGCGTCCAGCGCTCCTCTCGCCCCGCCCGCGGCGCCCCGCCCCGGCGCTCTCGCACCCGCCGCGGCCCCCACCCCTCTCGCCGCGCCGGGTGCCGTGCGCACGGAGGCCACCCCCGCG
>JBPCRJ010000048.1:0-43367 GCA_050996975.1 Solirubrobacteraceae bacterium
ATCCGCGAGAGCCGATCCTCGAGGGTCCGCGTCTCGGAGCTGCGCTGCAGCCGCTCGTCGAGGCGGTCGAGCCCGTCCTCGATGCCCTCCAGCCGCTGCGAGACGCTGCGCACGCGCCGGGTCAGGCGCTCCAGGTCTGAGGCCGAGGGCAGGTTGAGCGCCCCCATCGCGACTTCCTGGGCACGCACCGCCCGCTCCCGCGTCTCGAAGGCGGCCGAAAGGGCGCCGGACACCACGGGACTCTCCAGCAGCTCCTGCGCCAACTTGCCGATCGCCTCTTCGCCCTGGCGGGTCACCCGGGACTTGAAGCCTTCTTCGTCGCTCATCCCGAGGACTCTATCCGCCGGTGGCGGCCAGCCGGCACCAATGGAGATCAACCTCAATCTCTACCTGAACCTGAGAATAGACGCTCCGGGGTGATGCCTCCACGAGAATTCCGGCTCCATGTCCGGTACGAGCGAGTCTTGCGCGCGCGGCACGCGCGTGCGCTCGCGCGTGAAGGCTGGAGCCGCGAGCATCCGTTCGAAATTGCAAACCGCCGTACCAGTCAGTAGCGTGGGCTTCTCGCACGACCGAGTGCACGGAAATCCGACGCATGAGAGGCGCATTGCGATGGTGGTAGCAGAGGACGGGCGAGCTTGACGATCAAGCGCGGGGTGAGCGCGGTGCTGGGGACCGCCGCCGCATGGCTCGTTCTCGTGGCCGTCGCCGCCGTGCCGGTCGCCTCCGCCGAGCCGTGCGCGGTGGCCGTGACGCTCGTCGGCGGCGCCGTGAAGACGATTCCGGTCGATGCCACGCCCGGCGTCATCCCCAACCTCAATCTCTCGGGAGTCGTCTCCGAGACGATGACCTGCACCACCCCCGCGACGAGCTCGTCTTCGACCAGCACGACGACCACGACCACGACCACGACGACCTCGTCGAGCCCCTCCTCGAGCTCGTCGTCCTCCACGACGACATCCAGCTCGACCTCAACCTCGCCTTCACACTCCAAGGCGCCGACCAGAAGGAGGACCACCCCCTCCACCTCGACGCAGACCACGCCCCGTCCGACGTCGTCCTCGCCCGAGAAGTCCTCGAGTCACCGCCAGACGCCATCCAGGTCGGCCAAGCCGCGGGCCAAGAAGCACAAGAGCAAGACGAAGCACAAGAGCAAGAACAAGCACAAGAGCAACAACAAGCACAAGAGCAAGAGCACCTCGCCGCAGCGTCCGAGCGCCAAGGGCGTCCCCAAGACCTCCAACCCGACGTTCTCGCTCTCGCTCCCCGGTCCGGCTCCGATCGGGGTGCCGAACTTCTTCATCGACTCGTTCCGCATCCCCCCGTTCCTGATCCCGATCTACCAGGCCGCCGGCATCGAGTACCAGGTGCCGTGGCAGGTGCTGGCCGGCATCAACGAGATCGAGACCGACTACGGGCGCAACCTCTCGGTGTCGTCGGCCGATGCCGTCGGCTGGATGCAGTTCCTCCCCTCGACCTGGAGGCAATGGGGCGTCGACGCCAACGGCGACGGGGTGGCCGACCCCTACAACCCGGTCGACGCGATCTTCACCGCCGCGCGCTACCTGCACGCTGCCGGCGCCTCGAAGAACCTCCCGCGCGCGATCTTCGCCTACAACCACGCGGGCTGGTACGTGCAGTCGGTGCTCCTGCGAGCGAAGCTGATCGGCGGACTGCCCGACAAGCTGCTCGGCGCGCTGACGGGTCTCGTGCAGGGGCACTTCCCCGTCGCCGCTCCGGCCAAGTACGCCGACGACAGCGTCGAGCGGCTGGCGACGCGCAGGGTGAAGAAATCAAACGCGGCGATCCCGGTCGACTCCAAACCCGGCAGCAAGGGCGTCTCGATCTTCGCCCACCAGGGCGCACCCGTGATCGCCGTCAACGACGGCAGGGTCGTCAAGGTCGGGCAGAACGCCGCCCTGGGTCACTATCTGGAACTGCAGGATCAGACCGGGAACATCTACACCTACGCCCAGCTCGGGTCGATCCCGAAGCAGTATCCCGTCCCCAAGCCGGTCAAGATCAGTGCCGCGGACATCGCCAAGCAGCTCTCGGTTCCCAAGGTGGCCTCGCCGAGCGCGCCCGCGAGCGCGGGCGCTCAGACCCGGTCCGCGCCGCCCAGCAGCAAGCAGGCGACGAAGGCGCTCACCCCGGCGACCAAGCGGGGGGCCATCACCCTGCCGAGCACTGCGGCCGGCGCGGGCTCGCCGGCCCCCTCGGCTCCGTCACCGGCCGCCGCGGCTCCGTCGGCGGTCAAGGAGCGGCTGTTCGCCGACCCGTCGCGCCCAGCGTCGTACGCGGCCGGCGGGCAGCTGCAGCTCCAGGGCACCACCGCGCAGATCTCGAGCTTCCAGAACTACTTCTCAGACGTACTTCACCTCAGCAAGGACCAGTACACCCTCAGCCCGCTGAAGGCCGGTGCGATCGTCGTGGCAGGGACGATCCTGGGACGGCTCGGCGCGCCCAGTCAGACCACGGCCTCGCATCTGCTGTTCATGGTCAGGCCTGCGGGCAAGAACGCGCCCAAGATCGACCCCAAGCCGGTCCTCGACGGGTGGAAGCTGCTCGAGGCGACCGCGGTCTACAGGGCGCGCGGAGTCAATCCGTTCTTCGGCCCCGGCGCCAAGAACCCGAGCGTCGGCCAGGTCCTGCTGGAGAGCAAGGAGCAGCTGACCAACCGCATCTTGGTGGATCCCCACGTGAAGATCTACACGTGCGGGCGCCGTGACATCCAGGCGGGGGTGATCGATCGTCGCGTGCTGGCATCGATCGAGTTCCTGTCTGCCTCCGGGCTTGACCCCACTGTCTCGGGCCTGGAGTGTGGTCACTCGCTGGCCGCATCGAGCGGCACCGACGCCGCCGGCGCGACCGGATCGAGCGTTGACATCGCGAAGATCAACGGGATCCCGATCCTCGGTCACCAGGGCTCCGGTTCGATTACCGACATCACGATCCGACGGCTGCTGACCCTCCAGGGCGGGCTCAAGCCCGACCAGATCATCTCGCTGATGAGCTTCAAGGGCCAGCACGGCACACTCGCGCTGCCCGACCACACCAACCGGATCCAGGTCGTCTACACGCCCCTGTTCGGCCAGAACAAGGTGCTCTCGGCCGAGATCAAGGCGATCCTGCGCCCCGGGCAGTGGGTCCAGCTGATCAGTCGTATCGGCAAGATCCCTGAGCCCACGGTTCCCACCGCCCCCAGCAAGTACGCGATCCGCACCGGCAGCGGCGGCTGAGCCATCAGCCGCGCTGATCCGGCGCGGCTGAGCCCCCAGCCACTTTTTCGCTTCGTCCAGGTAGAGCTGCCGTGGGCGCTGGGCCCGCCTGACGGCCGCTACCTGCTCCGGCGACCGGGCGACCCCCCCAGCGCCCCCCCGGCCCACGTGCTCGTGCTGGCCACGCTCGGAGCGCCGGAGCGCAGGCTCCAGCCCGCTGGGCTTCGTTTCCTGAATCCGATTCTCGGTGATCTGAAACGGGGGGGATCTCACGCTCGACCTGAACCTGAGCCTACCCTCGTGTCCACCGGTCGCGCAACGATCGTCGAGGTCGACATGGGCGCTCAGCTCACGAGCGTCGAGCAGGCCGGGACCTGGCTGCGCGGCGCTGGCGAGGACTACCTGCGCTCTGGCCTGGCGGTCCTCAACCGTGCGCTGCACGCCTTCCGCTTGGTCAGCGCAGACCCCGACCTGCACACCGTCGCTCGCCACCAAGCGCTCGTCGCGCGGATCGGCTTCGGCGCTGGTGAGCAGGTCGCGGACGGTCTGTGGACCGACGCTCGAGAGCTCGTGACGCGCCGCCCGCGCGAGCGGCGCGCGAAGCTGCTCGCGCCCCAGGCCCACCTCGCCGCCGTTATGGGCGGCCGGGAGCTCGCGCTCGCCTGCCAGGAGCTGGCGCTCCGGGCGCGGCTCGACCTAGCGCACGGGCGCGACCGGGAAGCCGCGCTGCAGCTGCTCGTGGCGCTCGACGCCGCGCTGGCCGAGCTGTCGCGTGATCCGAGCGCTCCGGTGCTGAAGGATCGGCTCGCCGAGCTGCACGCCCAGCGCGAGGCGGTGGCGCTCGCGAGCCGCCTGGCGCTCGCCGGTCCGATCGACGAGCCCAGCCGCGAGCTGGTCGCGTTCACGCTCTCGAGGATCGAGGCGGCGCTGCGCGCCCGAGCGGTGACCAGTGCTTAACTCGGCTCTGTCCGCCGCACGGACGGTGAGATGAGGGCGGACCGGCGCCGGCTCAGCGGCCGGTGAACCGCGGCGGGCGCTTCTGCAGAAAGGCGCCGATCCCCTCGCGCGCGTCCTCGGAGGCGAACACGGTCGCAAAGGCCTGCTGCTCGGCGGCGATTCCGCCGTCGAGATCGCCGGCGGCGGAGACGCGCTTGATCTGCTGGATCGCGAGCGGGGGTTGCCCGGCCAGCTTGCGCGCCCAGGAGAGCGCCGTGTCGAGCAGCTCATGGTCGGGGACGACCCGGTTGGCGAGCCCCAGCTCGTAGGCCTCGATCGCCCCAATCGGGTCGCCGGTCAGGTTCAGCTCCAGTGCCCGCGCCTCGCCGATCAGCCTCGGCAGCCGCTGCGTGCCGCCGAAGCCCGGGATGATCCCCAGGGTGATCTCCGGCTGGCCGAAGCTCGCCGACTGCGCCGCGATCCTCACGTCACAGGCCATCGCCAGCTCGCAGCCACCCCCGAACGCCAGTGCGTTGACGGCGGCAATCGTCGTGATCGGAGAGCGCTCCATCGTCCGTAGCAGGCCGTGCATCTGCTCGATCAGCGCCTTGCCGGTGGCGGCGTCCATCGTGGTGAAGGCCTTGATGTCGGCGCCGGCGCAGAACAGCATCGGATTCGCGGACGCGACCACGAGCGAGCGCGCCGTGCCCGCGTCCGTGAGCGCATTCCAGACCTTCTGCAGGTCCTGCACCACCTCCGGAGAGATCGAGTTCGCGGGGGGACGGTCGAGCCAGGCGATCGCCGTCTCGCCGCGAGACTCGAGCTTGACCAGGCTGTCCTCCCAGCCCCCGTCCGGCCGGGCATACGGGAAGAAGCCCTGCCCGGTCTTGACACCCAGCCGCCCTTGAGCGACGAGCCGGCGCAGGATTGCCGGCGCCTGGAAGCTCTCCCCCCACTCCGAAGCGGCGAGATCGAGCTTGACGAGCACCTCGTCGAGCCCGATCTGATCGGCGCGCGCGAATGGCGGCGGGATAATCCCGGCTCCCGCCATCATCCCGAGATCGATGTCCTTGGTCGACGCGATCCCCTCCTCGAGCACGAGGCAGCTCTCGACGAGCGCCTTGAGCGTAAAGCGGTCGACCAGGCTGAGGGGACCCTGATCAGCCCCCGCGGTGCTTGGATCAGCTCCCGTGCTCATAGAAGCCCTTCCCGGTCTTGGCCCCGAGATCGCCGTCCGCCACCAGCCGGCGCATCTGCTCGTGGACGTAGAAGCGATCGCCGTAGGACTCCTGCAGGTGCTCGGCGACGTGCAGGACCGTGTCCAGCCCCAGCAGGTCGGCGAGGAAGAACGGGCCCATCGGCGCGGCCTTGGCCTCCGAGACGAGCTTGTCGACCTGCTTGACGTCCGTCCCGGTCTCCGCCTGGAAGCGCCACAGCTCGGCGACGCTCGAGTTCAGAATCCGGTTGACGACGAAACCGGGCGCCTCGCCACAGCGGATCGGCAGCTTCCTGATCGCCTGCGCGAGGTTGCTCGCGACCTGCGCGGTCTCAGGCGAGGTATCGTCACCCTCGATCACCTCGATCAGCCGCATCATCGAGGCGGGATAGAAGAAGTGAAAGCCGACCACCTTGTCGGGCCGGCTGGTGGCCTCGCCGATCTCGGTGATCGACAGCGACGAGGTGTTCGAGGACAGAATCGCGTGGCCCGGCGTCACCTCGTCGAGCTCGGAGAAGACCGCCCGCTTGATCTCCATCCGCTCGGGCACCGCCTCGATCACGAAATCGACGTCGCCAAACCCGTCGTAGGCCGTTGTCGGCGTGATCAGCGCCAGCTTTCGCTCCAGCTCGGTGGGGTCCAGCTTGCCCGCGTCCACTCGTCCCTGCCAGATCGAGCGGGCCTTGGCGATGCCCGTGTCGATGAACTTTTGATCGACGTCCTTGAGCACCACGGGGATCTCGGCGTTGGCGATCGTCTGCGCGATCTCCCCGCCCATCGTGCCCGCACCGACCACGGCGACTTTGAAGACGAACATGCCCGGCTGAGTCTAGGCGACGCTCGCGTAGCGGTGTCGCACAGCCGCGGCCCGCGGAGGTTGGCCGCAACCCGGCGATCCGCGCCACGTTGACGCGTTATGCGGGTCGGCGCGCGCGGGGGACCAAGGATCCGTCGCGCGCTCGGATGGCGAGGATCCGTCGCATGCTCGGGCGCCGGGGGATCCGTGACGCCCGGCCGCACAAGGACCACTACTCTTCAGGGACCGATGGCGGAGCACCTCCCCGAGAACCTCGGAACGTACCCGAACCTCTCCTCGAAGGCCTACGAGCACCCGGCGGACCGAGCGGCGACCGCCGCGCTGAAGGCGATCCCGATGCTCGACGGCGTCGTGCGCAAGCTGATCGAGTGGCGCTACGAGCGGGCCCTGCGTCAGTTCTACCTCGGCAACTCGGTCAAGGCCGGGGAGCGCCAGCTGCCGGAGCTGTGGGCCTCGCATCTCGGAGTCTGCAAGGTGCTCGACATGCCGGCCAGCTACGACCTGTACGTGAGCTCGGAGATGTCGGCCAACGCGCATACGATCGGCTCACAGAACCCGATCGTCGTGATCGACTCGACGCTGCTCGAGCGCCTCGGTCCCGGCGAGCAGCGCGTCGTGCTCGCCCACGAACTCGGACACATTCTGTCTGACCACGTCCTTTACATGACCGCCCTGGACATCCTGATGCGCGCGGGTGGCAGCGCGCCGTTCCCGCTGGGGCTGCCGCTGCGCGCCGTGCAGGCGGTGCTGCTCGAGTGGGTTCGGGCGGCCGAGCTCAGCTGCGACCGAGCCGCCACGCTCGCGGTGCGCGACCCACAGATCGTCTGCCGGACGCTGATGGTGACGGCCGGCGGACTGCCCGCCGATCGACTCGACCTCGATGCCTTCATGGCCCAGGCGATGGAGTACGAGAGCTGGGATGACCCGGCTGACCGTGTGCGGCGCTTCTTCTACGAGATCGGCGCGACGCACTCCTACGCCGTGCGACGCGTATCGGAGGTGATGAAATGGGTGCAGGGGGGCGAGTACGACCGGATCGTGCGCGGCGAGTACCGACGCCGCGACGAGCAGCGTGACGTGCGCGAGGAGGCGGGGGACGCGATGGAGTTCTACTCCGAGCGCTTCCGGACGCTGTTCCGCGACATCGGCGAGAACGTCACCACGATCGGCTCGCAGTTCGGTGAACTGAGCCAGCAGGCCGCGGATTGGATCCGCGGGCGGGGCGGGGGATCGGGCAGGGGGGCGGCGGCGGCCGATCTCCCGAGGAAGGCGGCGGGGAGTCCAGCAAGCACGCCGGCTGACCTGATCGATCGGCGCGGCGCTGGGCCGAGATCCTCGCGGGCACCGCGGCGTTAGCCGCGCAGCCGCATCGCGCCAGCCGGGGCGCATCCGCGCGATGCGCGACGATCCGGCCATCCCACCAGCCCCCCCTCGCCCAACGCCTACCGGACTTGGAACGATCGGCCGGATCGCCGCTCACTCCGCGATGTCGCCAAAGCAGCGGCTTCCCCTGACCATCGAAGCGGGCCGAGCGGGGCTGCGGTTCGCGCTCGGCCGGCGCACGGGTTGAGTGACCGCAGCGATTCGGGCCTGAGGCGCTCGTCGCCGCGCTCAACCGCGCCGGCGTTCGGTACGTGATCGTCGGCGGCCTGGCTTGCGGCGCGCACGGAGTCATCCGCGCTACCCGAGACCTCGACCTGGTTCCGGCACCACAGGACGTGAACCTCGAACGCCTCGCCGAGGTCTTGACCGGGCCACGCGGGTCGGTCCGTAATCGCGAGCGTCCCGGCTGGCCGCGGCGAAGCGGTGCCCTTGACAACCGAACAGTCACGATATATCGTTGACGCATCGGTATACCCAAAGCAAAGGACAAACCACATGCCGTGCACCACTTACGCACAAGATTGGCCCGGGCGAGGAGCCTGGGGACGGGAAGGTCAGCGACACGGACCCCCGGGTTGGATGTTCACCAAGGGCAGAGGCGGTCTTGGTCGTCCGAGCCCGGAGGAGATCGAGCAGCTGATGGCGATGCGCCACATGCGTGGCGGGCCGTTCGGCGGTGGCCCGCGGGGGCGCGGCCGCGCCCGGCGCGGCGATGTGCGGCTCGGGCTGCTGAGGCTGCTGGCCGAGGAGCCACGAAACGGCTATCAGCTGATGCAGACGATCGAGGAGCGCAGCGGAGGCCACTGGCGTCCAAGCCCCGGATCCGTGTATCCGACGCTCGCTCAGCTCGAGGACGAGGGTCTGGTCCGGGCGACCGAGGCGCAAGGCGGGCGACACTTCGAGATCACCGACGCCGGCCGTGAGCACCTGGAGAGCCGCGCGGATGAGCCGCCGCCGTGGGAGCAGGACGACCAGCCCGGAGCGAACGCGCTGTCCGAGCTCGGCCCGCTGATCATCCAGATCGGCAAGGCGGCCTGGCAGGTCGCGCAGGTCGGCAATGAGGCCCAGACCAAGCAGGCGGCGGAGACCCTCAGCGAAGCTCGCCGCGCCCTGTACCGGGTCCTCGCCCAGGACGACGAGGCCACGTCGTAAGGTTGTCTCTCGGGCAGATGCGAACTGGACCCTCACCCCCCGCGATCGCCGTGGCCGGCCTCACGAAGAGCTTTGGCGAGGTCAAGGCGGTCCGGGGCGTGCAGTTCGAGGTCCAAACCGGCGAGGTGTTCGGGTTCCTCGGTCCGAACGGCGCCGGTAAGACGACGACGATCAACATGCTCTGCACGCTCGCCAAGCCGACGGCCGGCTCGGCGACCGTCGCCGGCCACGACATCGTCCGTGAGCGCGACGACGTGCGCCGGAACATCGGACTCGTGTTCCAGGACCCGACACTCGACGGCTATCTGACGGCCGAGCAGAACCTCCGCCTGCACGCGGAGCTCTACGGCGTGCAGTCGGACCTGGTCGCGCCTCGGATGCGCCAGCTGCTCGAGATGGTCGCCCTGTGGGACCGTAAGGACACCCCGGTGCGCACGTTCTCGGGAGGGATGCGCCGTCGCCTGGAGATCGCCCGCGGGCTGATGCACTCTCCGCGCGTGCTGTTCCTCGACGAGCCGACGATCGGCCTGGATCCCCAGACGCGGAGATCGATCTGGACCTACATCCGGGAGCTCAAGGAGCGCGAGGAGATCACGATCTTCATGACCACCCACTACATGGACGAGGCGGAATGGTGCGAGCGAATCGCGATCATGGACCACGGGCAGATCGTCGCGCTCGATTCGCCCGAGACGCTCAAGGCACGGGTCGGCACCGATAGGGTCACGATCCACACCGATGACGACGATCTCACGATTGCCGCACTGGCCGACCGGTTTGGCGTCCAAGGGGTGATCGCCGAGGGCGCGGTCACCTTCGGAGTCCCGGTAGGCGAGGAGTTCGTGCCGCGGCTGTTCGCGGAGCTGGGCGTCCCGATCCGCGCGGTCAGTGTCGCCCGTCCGACGCTCGACGACGTGTTCATGTCCTACACCGGGAGCACAATCCGCGACGCGGAGGAGGATCAGTCCAAGCACAAGAACCGGGTGATGATGCAGGTGATGGCCGGCGGTAGGCGATGAGCACCACTACCGAATCCACCCCGGGCACCACCACTACCGGCGCGCCGCCGCCGATCGTCAGGGTCACGGTCCCCCAGCGCAGCCTCGCGAGCGAGCTGCGCGCGATCCGGATCGTCTGGCGCCGCGAGCTGATCCGCTTCCGCTCGGATCGCTTGCGGATCGCCACCTCGCTGGTCCAGCCGCTCCTGTTCCTGTTCGTGCTCGGCGCCGGCCTTCAGCGGCTCTCGAGTGCCGGCACCCACGGCGTCAGCCTGAAGACGTTCATCTATCCGGGCATCCTCTGCATCGCAGTCATGTTCACGGCGATGTTCTCGGCCGCGTCGATCGTCTGGGACCGGGAGTTCGGGTTCCTGCGCGAGATGATGGTCGCGCCGATCCGCCGCAGCTCGATCGTGATCGGCAAGTGCCTCGGCGGCGCCACGGTAGCGAGCTTCCAGGGTGTGATCGTGATCTGCCTAGCGGGGCTCGTGCAGGTCCCCTACGACCCGCTGCTGATGCTGGCGATCTTCGGTCTGCAACTGCTGCTCGCGTTCTCAATCACCGCGTTTGGCGTGATGGTCGCGGTTCGCATCACCCAGATGCAGTCGTTCATGGGCGTCATGCAGATGATTGTGATGCCGATGTTCTTCGTCTCGGGCGCTTTGTTCCCGGCCTCGGGTCTGCCGGGCTGGCTCACCTTCCTCAACCGCATCGACCCGCTCACCTACGCGGTCGATCCGATGCGCCGGCTCGTGTTCGGCCATCTGCACATCTCCCCGGCCGCACGCGCCGCGCTCGACCCGGGCGTGACCTGGTGGGGATGGCCCGTCCCCGCGCTGCTCGAGGCCGGCGTGATCCTCGCCCTCGGCCTGGTGATGCTCGGTGTCGCGATCTGGGAGTTCAGCCTTACGGAGTGACCTGCCGTGCGGTGAAGCGCGCCCCGGCCGAGCCTACCTTCTCGCCCGTTCTCGCCCCGCGTAGTATGCGTTGCGTATGTTATGCTGGGTTGACGTATGGGTGTGCTGATCCAGATACGGGACGTCCCAGATGAAGTACACCGCACGCTCAAGGCGCGTGCCGGTGCGTCCGGTGTGTCGCTCACCGAATACGTGCGCCGTGTACTGGAGCGCAGCGCTCGCTACCCCACCCCCGAGGAGCTCTCGGCACGGATCCGCGCGCAAGGGAGGGTCGACGTATCGGAGCCCAGCGAGGTGACGGTGCGCTGGCTCCGCGACCACGGCGAGTGACCGTCGTCGACACCTCCGGGATCGTCGACTTCCTGCTCGGGACCGGCGTCGCTGCCGAGGTCGAAGCGATGCTGGGACGGGAGGAGGCCCTTGCCGCGCCCGAGCTGCTCGTGTTCGAGACGCTCGCGGTGCTGCGCCGGGACGCCGAGCGCGGCGTCGTCTCAGCTGCACGTGCCGCCGGCGCCGTAAGCGTTCTCGGAACGATCCCGCTCGTCCTGTTCGCGACGCTGGAGCTGCGGGAGCGGGCGTGGGCGCTGCAGGATAACTTCACGATCGCTGACGCGATCTTCATCGCGCTCGCAGAGCATCTCGGGACGGCGCTCGCCACCAAGGACCTGCCGCTCGCGACCGAAGCGGTCAAGCACACGGAGGTGGCAGTCCTGTTCCTCTCGACCGAGCGCTCGTAGTCGAGTTCTGCGCGCACCGCGGCGATCTGTGCCTTGTCGAGGTGGACGGATCAAGCCCGGTCTCGGACCTCGCGCCTGAGGACTCCGCCAGCCCGGCCCGGATCGAGCATGAGGTTCAGCCACCCGAGGAACGACACGGGCGTGGCGACGTCGGATCCGAGGACCCTCGGCGCCAAGCGCGGGCGCGCTTACACGCTCGCCGGATGGGGCGCTACACGCTCGCGGCCGCCGGCTTGGGCACTGCGCGCGGCAGCAGCGTCTCGCGGGCGATCACCAGCCGCTGGATCTGGGCCGTGCCCTCGTAGAGCTGAAGGATCTTCGCGTCGCGCATCAGCTTTTCGACCGGGTAGTCCTTGATGAAGCCGTAGCCGCCGTAGACCTGCACGGCGTCGGTGGTGACTTCCATCGCGCTGTCGCCGGCGAACCGCTTGGCATGCGCGGACTCAAGCGTGTTGCGCTTGCCCTGGTCCAGCAGCACCGCCGAATGCCACGTGGCCAACCGGGAGAGGTGGATCTTGGTCGCCATGTCGGCGATCATGAACTGGATCGCCTGGTGCATCGCGATCGGGACGCCGAACTGGACCCGCTCCTTGGAGTAGCCGATCGCGAACTCCATCGCGGCCCGCGCGACGCCGGTCGCCATCGCGGCCACTCCGGGACGCGTGCGGTCGAGGGTCATCATCGCGATCTTGAAGCCCTTGTTCTCCTCGCCGACGAGGTGGTTCAATGGGATCTCGACGTCATCGAAGGAGACCGTGACGGTGTTGGACGCCCGCTGGCCCATCTTGTCTTCCTTCTTATCGACGACCACGCCCGCATCGCGCGGCACCACAAAGCAGGAGATGCCGCGGTGGCCCGCCTGCTTGTCGGTCTTGGCGTACACCGTGTACCAGTTCGCGTAGCCGCCGTTGGTGATGAAGCACTTGGAGCCGTTGATGACCCACTTGTCGCCCCTGCGCACGGCGTTCGTCTTCATTCCCGAGACATCCGAGCCGGCGTCGGGCTCGGTCAGGCAGAACGACGCCAGCAGTGGTGCTTCGCTGAGGCGACCGAGGTAGTCTCGCTTCAGCTCCTCGGAGCCCGCGAGGGCCACCGGCGCAGTGGCGAGACCGTTGCACGAGAGCGAGGTCCCGATACCCGAGCAGCCCCACGCGATCTCCTCTTCGACCACGCAACCATCAAGGTAGCTGAGGCCCGGACCGCCGTACTCGATCGGCAGGTGGCCGTTCATCAGCCCGAGCTCCCAGGCCTTGTCGATGATCTCCTGCGGCCAGGTCCCCTCGCGGTCGTACTCCCACGCCACGGGGCGAATCTCCCGCTGCGCGAAGTCGTGTGCCAGCTCGCGCATGCTCTGCTGCTCATCGGTGAGCGTGAAATCAACCATGGTGCGACGTCTCCTTGAAAGCGGCGCCGGTCGGCACGGCTCGGATGCACCCTGCTGACGTGCGCGCGCCAGCGCGGAGCAGGCAGCCACCCCCGGCGCGGGGGAATAGATTGACTAGTCAGTCAACGGCCATGTCAGGGAGATTAGCCGATTGCGCATCAGGCGACGGTATAAAGTAGCCCCGCGATGGCCAACCCGAAACGATTCGAGCTCGAGGAGCTGGTCAACCGTCCCGGGACGTACTTCAATCCTCAGACTGAGGTGCTCGTAGTCGTGGACGACTCGCCGGAGCTCGACTCGGAGGTCCTCGACTTGGGGGATCACGAGCCAACCGACGGTACGGAGGCAACGGAATGGGTTTTGGTCTCCGAGGAGACGCCGCTGGAGGAGAACCGCCGCGATGAGCTACTGGAGGCATTTCGGGTCCGCCACCACGCCCACACGGCGGCGCACGACGGTGATGACGCTCCCGACGAGCTCGACGAGGACCAGCTCGAGGTAGACGCGGAATAGACGCGAGCATTCGCGGCCGCGGCAGCCGGCCGCGGCGCTGAGCCCGCCGGCGGTGCGGACCAGTACGCGGGGAGCGGAGCTAGCGGCCGCTCAGCGCCCCGAGAGCAACTGCTCCAGATCCCGGAGCCTGGCGGCTAGCTGGCTGAACGGCTGGAGCGCCGTCGGCGCGGTGATCGTCTGGGGCTGGTTGAGGCCGTCGTACTCGATCGTCATCGCGACCGCGGCGGAGCGCAGACCCCCCAGCAGTCCCGAGATCCGTCCCGAGACGGCCAGCGTCAGCTTGACCGCCAGCTTGCGAAGCGTCTTGTCGCGGCTCCCGGTCCAGACGTCGACGGTCGGGTTCTTCACCTCGGAGGCGATTCGCGCCCTGGTGGCCGGGGCGATGCTGGTGGGGATCCGGCCGGCTCCCGACACCCCCGCCGAGGCTGCCTTGCGGAGCAGCGTTTGGACATCCACCAGGAGCGCGGCGACGTTCACCCCAGCGCGGATGTGGGTGCTGTCCGCGCCGCCCACCGTCTCGCTACCCATGATGGACGGATTCACGAGCCAGCTCCCGGGGTGGATCCCCAGGCTCCCGAGGCTTCCCGATGCTGATCCGCCCCCGGGCGAGGCTCCGAGCGCCGAGAAGCTCGACTCGAGCTTTTTGAACGAGGCCGCGGGGAGTTGATAGCTCGCTCCCTTGAGCGTGATGTACCCGCGAGTGCCCGTCGAGACGATCCCGACCGCCAGCATCCTGCCCAGCGCGTTGACGCCGATCGTGAAGTCGGACTGCGGAAGCTTGCCCTTCCCGAGGCTTTGGAACGGTCCTCCGAAGCTCAGCACGAGCGGGCGGGTGAGTACGCTCGAGCCGGATGGAGTGACCGTCAGATTGAAGCTCAGATTGCCGCTGTCGACCGTATGCGAGCCGGTGAACGTCTGCTGGAGCAGGGTGCCCGCTCGTCCAGAGCCGCCGCCGCAGGCGCTCAGCGCCAGACACATCAGCGTGGCGGCGGCCAGCGCAGAGCTCCGGCGGGAAGCCGAGGTCCGGCGGCCATCGCTCGGGAGCGTCGATCCGAAGATCCGGCGAACACGCAGCCCCCTGATCCCGCGTGGCATCTTGAAACTTCCTCCTCAACACTGGCGCAGAAAGTCGGTCGAATCTAGCATTGAGACGGTGCGCGGCCGCCTACCCATGATCGCAATCGTGCTGGGCGCCTGCGCGTTCGCCACCATCGCACTGAGTGCCGCGCCGAGCGTGGCTGCGGCGGCTCCGGTGTTGGTGCTGGCGCCGGGGGGGCACGCGGTGGTGCGCGACGACCCGTTTCTCACCCTACCGACGGAGACCCCGGCTCCGTCCTTGGCCCGCGCAGCGCTCTCCCGCGCCGCTCAGTCCTTGGCCAGCACAACGCCCTCCCGCGCTCACGGTGCCCGGCTAACCGCCCGGGGTCCGGCCACGGTCCGCAGCGAGCTCGCGCGCCTCTACCGAGATCATGCGATTTCACGCTCGGCCTACCGCCGTTACGGCGACAGCTTCAACGCCTCACTTGCGAGCGCTCGGCGTCTCGGTGGCACCCGGGGCGCGGAGCTGGAGTCGGTGATCCAGAACCTGCACGACATCGCTGCCGGGGGGCTGCTCACCGCCTCCCGTCTTCCGGCCCTGTTTCTGACCCTCGCGCGCAACCGGCAGTGGTGGACCACCGGCCCGCTGCTGAGCTCTGGCCAGAGGGTGGAGTTCGCCGGATCGGAGCTCGTGTGGGAGTACTACGCCCGTCAGGGGATCGAACTGCAAGAGCTGGGCAGCTTTGGCAAAGCGGATGGCCTATACACCGCCGGCCGCGCCAAGTATGGCCGGATGCGGCGTCTGCTGGCGGAGCTGATCCCACTGGGCGCGATCCGTGGCGGCGGTAAGACGTGGGAGTACTACTTCAACTTCGACGGCGGTAGCCCACCGTGGACGAGCGCGATATCGCAGGGAACCGCGCTCGAGGCCTTGACGCGCGCTTACAGGGCGTTTCATGACCGCTCGTATCTGCGGGTCGCCAAGCGCGCACTGCCGATCCTTTCGGTTCCACCCCCGGTGGGGGTCAGCGTCTCGACCCGGCTCGGGATACGCTACCTGCTGTACTCGTTCGCACCCGCTCCCGGCACCGAGGTCATCAACGGCTTCCTGCAGACGCTGATCGGAGTGCGCGATTACGCCCGCGCCAGCCGAGATCCTCGCGCCGAGCGGCTGTTTGAGCGGGGCGACGCCGAAGCGCGGGCAGAGCTGCCGCATTTCGACACCGGTGCGTGGTCGCTCTATCAGCCCGGCCAGGAGGACACGCTCGACTACCACGTGCTCGTCACCGGGTTCCTCCGTGAGCTGTGCACGCGAACGCACGCGAGCGTCTACTGCACGACGGCCCGCCACTTCGACTCGTACCTGAAGAGTCCGCCGTCGCTCGGCCTGCTCACGCGCCGCGCACGGGTGGGCACCCCGGCCTCGATCGCCTTCCGGCTGTCGAAGTACTCCCACGTGGGGATCGTGATCGTCCGGCACGGGCGCACCGTGTTCCTCACGAGCGCTGATTTCGCCCACGGGCGGGAGTCCTTCTCGATACCGGCACTGAGCAGTCGCGGTCGCTATACGGTTCGTCTCGCGGCCACCGATCTGGCGGGGAACTTCAACCGGATCATCGGATTCGTGAGGGTCTTCTAACCGAACCGCCCATCCGCGGCTCTCAACAGAGGGCAACCATCAAGATCGTGCTTGGACGAGACACGTCGAGAGGTCGGGTTAGTTCGCGCCGATGCCTGAGCGTTTCCCACATTCGCGGGCGTCATAGACTCGGGCGTCATGGTGGCGCGCACGATTCTCTACACCGGCAAGGGCGGCGTCGGTAAGACCTCGGTCGCGGCCTGCACGGCGCGCGGCTGCGCGGCGTCCGGCCTGCGGACGCTGGTGATCTCGACCGATCCGGCGCACAGTCTCTCCGAGTCGCTGGGCACGGAGATCGGCCCGGAGCCCGTCCAGGTCCAGCGGGGACTATGGGGGCAGGAGGTTGGGGCGCAGCAGGAGCTCGAACGACACTGGTCGGGAGTTCAGAGCTGGCTGGGAGAGCTGTTCGTGGACCGCGGGGTCGACCGAATCTCGGCCCAGGAACTGACGGTCCCGCCGGGGATGGACGAGCTGTTCTCACTACTGCGCCTTCAGGCGCAGCACCAATCGGGCGAGTGGGAGGCGATCGTCGTCGACTGCGCGCCGACCGGAGAGACGCTGCGGCTCCTGTCGCTGCCCGACATTGCCCGGTGGTGGATCCGAAAGGTGTTCCCGATCGAGCGCCAGCTGCTGGCGGCAGCGAGGCCGGTCGTGCGGTCGTTGCTCGACATCCCGTTGCCGAGCCCAGCGGTCCTGGCCGACATTCATCGGCTGTCGGAGAATTTGATCGCGATGAACGAGATCCTCCGCGACCGTGAGCACTCGACGATCCGGCTGGTGATGAACCCGGACAAAATGGTGATCGGAGAGGCGATGCGGACCTTCACCTACCTGAACCTGTACGGGTACCTGACCGACGCTGTCGTCGTAAACCGGATCTTCCCGTCCCAGGTGGGCGACTACTTCACCCGGTGGCGGCAGGTGCAGCAGGAGCATCTCGAACTCGTGCAGTCGGCATTCGCTCCCGTTCCAGTGCTGTGCGCGCCGTACTTCGACCAGGAGGTGGTCGGGGGTGAGATGCTCGACCGGCTCGCGGGCGCGTTGTTCGGTTCCGGCGGCCACGACCCCGCCGCGGTGCTCTACGACGCCCTGACCCAGGAACTGATCGTGTCGCCCGACGGGGCACGGCTGCGGCTGGCGCTTCCGTTCGCTCGCAAGGGCGATATCTCCCTGAAGCAGATCGGCCTCGAGCTGATCGTCGGCGTGGACGGGCAGCGGCGAACGATCGCGCTCCCCACCGCCCTGGCCGGCTTTCGTCCGGCGGGGGCCACGTTCGAGGATGGCGCGCTCCAGGTGAGCTTCGATCGGGCGCCTTCAGGGGCCTGAGCGATGGAACGCGAGGAGCCCCTGGATCCCGGCCCCGGCTACGTTGGCGAAACCAGCGACGCGGGCGCAACCGGCCGGGCGGGCGCAACCGGCGACGTAACCGCGGCGCGGGACGCGTTGCGAGTTCTGGAGCAACGGCTCGACCGGGCCTCGGAAACGGCGGAGCGCCTGATCCGTGAGGCGGCCGCCGAAGCGCTGGCGCCGGGGGCACATTCGGGGCGCCGGCCGCCGGCGTCAGAGCCTGACGGCTCGCCGCCCCGCAGCACGGAGAGCCGGCCACCGCCGGCCGGGTGGCAGGTGCCCGAGGACGACCGCCGCTCCGCCAGGACGCGTGCGGCGAGCGAAATCGAGTTGTTGCTGGACCTGGTTCACTCCCTGCGCGAACTGATCCCGCCAGAGCTCCAGCACCGCTTGGCCCAAGCGGTGCGCGAAGCATTACTGGCCGTGCGGGCGTTGATCGATTGGTACCTCGAGCACCTCGAGCGACGCCCTGCCGAGGTGGATGAGATGCAGGACATCCCGATCCTGTAGCTGGAGCTCGTCGCCCCTGCTCGCAGGCGCGTCGAAATGCCTGCGGAGGTTGGGATTTTTTGCATGCTATAGGCGAGAAATATCCCAATCGTCGTGAAGATCGGTCTCCGGGGAGATCCGTTCAGGCGCCTACAATCGAGAGACATGGCGCGTACCTGGATCCTCACCGGGTCGCCGGAGAACCACGCGGCGACCGCGGCGCACGGTTTCACCGTGATCGGTCTGAAAGAGCGTAATCGGCGGCGCGCGCTCGCGATCGAGCCGGACGATCGGATCATCCTCTACGCAACGCGGGTGATGGCGTTTGCCGGAAGCATTCACGTGCAGGGAGAGATGTACGAGGATCGCACCAAGATCTGGCCGGGGAAGCCGGGCAAGGTGGACGCGTATCCGTGGCGTTTTGCGACCGCGCCGGAGGTGGCGCTCGATGAGCGGCACTGGATCCCGGCAGAGTCGTTCGTCGATCAGCTCGAGCACATCGGGAAGTGGCCCCGCGAACACTGGAAGCTCGCCTTCCAGGGACAGATTCGTCCGATCTCCGATCGCGATGCCGAGTTGCTGCAGCGGAGAATGACCGCCGCGCGCGACGCGAGCCCCACGGCAACCGCAACCCCCACGCGCGAAGCGCGCGCATGACCCCCGAGCGCGCAGCGGCGGGGGCCCACACCCGAGTGGAGTCCGGTGCGCGGCGAATGGTCCGAGCGTGGCGCGTCCTTCCGGCGGAGCGCAGGCTCGCCGCCTACGCAGCGATTGCGCTGTTCGTGACGCTGTTCCTCCCGTGGTATCAGGAAACGGTGATCGTTCCAGGTGCGGCGAAGCTGCCCACCGCCGTCAGCGCGACGGTGACCGGCTGGGGCGCGTTCTCGTTCGTCGAGGCCGCCGTGCTGGTCATCTCCGTCGGCGTGCTCACGCTCCTGTTTCACCGTGCCGAGGGCAGGGCGTTTCACCTTCCCGGAGGCGACGGCTGGGTTATATCCGCCGCTGGCCTCTGGTGCTGCCTGCTGGTCGTGTGGCGGATCTTCGACAAGCAGGGCACGACCGTTCGCGGTCCGGGAGCGGCCGTTTCCGGAATCGAATGGGGCATCTTCGTCGCCCTGGCGGTCGCGGCCACGCTCACCTACGCGGGCACGCGGATCAGAGCCGCCCGCCAGCCCGAGCCCCCGCTGCCCGGCGAACAGCGCAGGTCGTTCAAAGATCCTCGACCGGTCGCGGCGCAAGGACGGCGCGTTCGCAGTCCACGACCGGTACTTGCCCGCGAACCGCCGACGAAACCCGCATCAAGCGAGTCCCGGGATGACGGTTCCACGTCCCGGGATGAGGGTTTCGCGGCAGATCGACCTCGAACGCGCCCGGCGCCTCCAGAGCGCGACCGCTCCGAAGCGGCGACCCGCGTACGGAGACCACCACTTTCACCCAACGAGCAAGTCACGACCCCCTTCGATCGGGAGAACGGCTGAGACCGCCGACGCTCCCAGCTATCCGACGCTCCCAGCTATCCGCCCTCCCAGCTATCCGCCCAGTGAGGGTGTGGGTGCGTCGGGGATCGCCTTATAGCTCCTGGCGCTCTGAGCACCGATGCGGTCCACCGTCGACGCGGCGGAGCTAATGCCCGTGGCGTCAAGTGCCCCCGCCTTCAGACGTCCGCTCAGACCGGAGAGCTGGTTTTGGAGCGCGGTGAGTGGGGCGACGAGCTTTGACAGCAACGGGCTCGCCTGGGCGTCGGTGAGCGCGATTTTCGCCTCGTGATAGGCAAACAGCGCCGCCAGACCCGCCTTCGCGAGAGCAGCCTTGTGCTGGGAGGCTGGGCTGAACCCGCCCCTTCGAAACGGCTTGTAGATGTAGCGATGAAACGCTCCGAACGCCAGCGCGGCGTGAAAGATGAACTTGGTCTTCGCGAAGGCAATCTGCTGAGTCGACGTCGCGGTCTGTCCGGAACCGGCCGGCGCCCCGCCGGCGTTGTTTGCGCCGCCCGCGGTCGAACTGCCGCAACCCGCGAGCGCGAGTGCACCGACCACCATCAGCGCGGCCGCAATTCGCTTGAAACCCACCGTCTTGAAGCATCCTGAGCTCATGTCAGTTCCTTGTCATCGGGGAGAATGGAGACGATGCATCTAGGCAATCCAGCCCAGGAGCCGACCGATCATCGACCCGGGCGCTGAAACGAGACCCGGTCACGCGTCAGAGGCGTCGAAACCGGCCGCGAGACACCGGAGCGCCCGCGGGCGGTCTGACGAATCAGTGGCTCGAGCGCAAGATCGCGTCCTAGCTCCCGTAGCTCTTGACGCTCAGCACATCATCGACGACCATGCCGACGCCGATGACCGAACAGACCGCCCAGCGGCAGCAAGAAGAACAACGGCAGGAACAGGAGATGACCGCCAAAAGCCGCGAACACCACCACCGCAAGCAACAATCCATAAAAAGCGAACCTCATGGAGCCTCCATCTAGTTCAACCTACGGGTAGTCGGCGAATAATTTGACGCGGGGCAGATCCATCGGTCAGCGCTCACCAACCGTAGTGCTTCTGACTCGAGGTCCGCAATCGGGAGGTCAAGCGCGGCTGTTCGGGGGGTCATGCTGACCGTCGTCTTCTCGGTGGGCTCGATGATAGGCGATGCCTGGGGTTGGCCGCCGCGTGCGAGGCCTCGACATCGCGGCGGCATAATCCGCTCGCCGCGATGGTCGAAGCCAGGCGAAGCCACCCACGCATCGCAGCCCCCACGCAGCCAAGCGCGGCTCCAATGATTGGCCATCTGATCCGGCGGGCAGGATCGGACGATGCGGATCGCGGTACGCCGGGAGACAGCCGAAGGCGAGCGGCGCGTGGCGCTGGTGCCCGAGACGGTTCAGAAGCTCGTCGCCGACGAGCACGAGGTGGTGATCGAGTCCGGTGCAGGCGGTGATTTCTACCCCGACGAGGCGTACTCCGGGGCCGGAGCGCAGGTCGCGCAGGAGGATGCTCTGGCGGACGCGGACATCGTACTCGCAGTGCAGGCGCCGTCGGAGCAGGAGGTCGAGAGCGTGCCCGAGGGTGTGCTGCTGATCTGCTTTCTCGACCCCTCAGCGCAGGAGGAAACCCTCAAGCGCCTGGCGGAGCGCCAGATCACTGTGTTCTCGATGGCGGTGATTCCCCGCACCGGCGCCGCCCAGGCGATGGACGCGATCTCCTCGATGAGCTCGGTGGCCGGCTATCAGGCCGTGCTGATGGCCGCGCAGG
Organism: Solirubrobacteraceae bacterium; assembly: GCA_050996975.1. GTDB lineage: Bacteria > Actinomycetota > Thermoleophilia > Solirubrobacterales > Solirubrobacteraceae > Palsa-465. Next base: position 21,024 of record JBPCRJ010000048.1, read on the forward strand.
CCGCGGGGCGCTACCTGCCGATGATGACCACCGCAGCCGGCACGACGAAGGCCGCGAAGGTGTTGGTGCTGGGGGTCGGGGTCGCCGGGCTGCAGGCGATCGCCACGGCGCGCCGGCTCGGCGCCGAGGTCGAGGCCTTCGACATCCGCCCCGAGGTCGCCGATCAGGTCCGCTCGCTCGGCGCGAAATTCATCGAAGCGCAGGCCGACCCCGATCAGCGCGCCGGCGAGCCCGAGGATGCCGGGCCGCAGATCGGTCGTACGGAGGCGTTCGTCAAGGCGCTGCTCGGCCTGTCCCCCGAGCTCGGGCGCCGCAGCCGGGACCGGCCATCCGAGGCCGGCCGCGGGTCAGACGGGCCCGACGGGTCAGACGGGCCCGACGGGTCGGACGGGTCCGAGGGGTCGGACGACGAGGAGAGCGCAGATAAGGCCCAGGACGGATACGCCTCCGAGCAGGACGAGGACAAGCAGCGCCGCGACCAACAGCTGGTGAACGAGCGCCTCGGAGAGATGGACATCGTGCTCACCACCGCGCTCGTCCCCGGCAAGCCGGCCCCGACGCTGGTGAGCACGGAGATGGTGGAGCGGATGAAGCCGGGATCGGTGCTGTTCGACCTCGCGGTCGAAGCCGGGGGCAACTGCGAGCTGTCCGAGCCCGGCCAGGTCGTGACCCACGGTCACGTGCGGATCCATGGCCCGCTCAACCTTCCCTCGACGATGCCGATGCACGCGAGCCACCTGCTCTCACGCAACGTGGCCGCCATCATCTCCCACCTGATCGGCGAGGACGGTGAACTGGCGCTCGACTTCGACGACGAGATCACGGGCGGCGCGGTGCTCGCCCACGGCGGGGTGCTGCGCCAGCAATGAGCGGTCAAACGCTGCTGGGCAACCTCGCCGTGCTCGGTCTCGCCGTGGCGATCGGCTTCGAGCTGATCTCCCGCGTCCCGAGCCTGCTGCACACGCCGCTGATGTCGGCGACCAACGCGATCCACGGCGTCGTGCTCGTCGGCGCGATGATCGCCGTGGGGGTCAGCGGCGACACGCTGACCAAGGTGCTCGGCACGATCGCGGTGGCGTTCGGGACCGCGAACGTGGTCGGCGGCTTTGTGGTCACCAACCGCCAGCTCGGCATGTTCCGCCGTTCGGAGAGCGCCAAGCAGGCCAACCAGAAGGGCCGCTGAGCGTGCAGCCCGCGATCACCGTCGCCTACATCGTCGCGGCACTGCTGTTCGTCGTCGGGATCCGGCGGATGCGCTCGCCCGAGACGGCGCAGATCGGCAATGTCACGTCGGCGATCGGGATGCTGATCGCGGTCGTGGCGACCCTGTTCAACGCCCAGATCTCGGACTACCTGTGGATAGTGGTGGGGATCTTCGCCGGGACGGTGGTCGGCTACATCAGCGCCGAGCGGGTCGCGATGACCGCGATGCCCCAGATGGTCGCGGCGTTCAACGGTGTAGGAGGGGGCGCCGCGGCGCTGATCGCGCTGAGCGAGTTCCATCGCGTCCACGACCTCTCAAGCGAGCCGCAGCTGTTCGTGTTCACCTCCGCGGTGCTGTTCTCCGCGCTCGTCGGCTCGGTCTCGTTCGCGGGATCAGCGGTGGCGTTCGCCAAGCTCCAGGGCGTCTGGCCCCAGAGACTGGCGGGCTTCCGCGGTCAAGCGGCGTTCAATCCGCTCGTGTTCGCCGCGGCGATCGTGCTCGGGGTCCTCGTGCTCACCGGCAGCGTGGGCACGGCGGCGGTGGCGCTGGTGCTCGCGCTCGGCCTCCTGCTCGGGGTCTTCTTCGTGATGCCGATCGGCGGGGCGGACATGCCGATCGTGATCTCGCTGCTGAACGCGTTCACCGGACTCGCGGCGGCCGCGTCGGGGTTTGCGCTGTCCAACTACGTGCTGATCATCGCCGGCTCGCTCGTGGGGGCGTCGGGGACCATCCTCACCCAGCTGATGAGCTCCTCGCTCGGACGCTCGCTGCCCAAGATCCTGTTCGGCGCGATCGCCGGCGGCGCCGGCGGCGCGCAGCAGGAACCCGACGATGGCAAGGAACGTCCGGTGCACACCGCCAGCGCAGAGGATGTCGCGAGCGTGCTCAGCGCCGATGCCGACTCGATCATCTTCGTCCCCGGCTACGGCCTCGCGGTCGCGCAGGCCCAGAAGTCGCTGGCGGGGCTGATGGAGGCGCTCGAGTCCCAGGGCAAGCAGGTCCGCTTCGCGATCCACCCGGTGGCGGGACGGATGCCCGGACACATGAACGTGCTGATGGCCGAGGCGGATGTCCCCTACGACAAGCTCGTCGACCTCGAGGACATCAACGACGACTTCTCCGACACCGACCTCGTGCTCGTGGTCGGGGCCAACGACGTCGTCAACCCGAAGGCCAGGGAGAAGGGAGACACGCCGATCTCGGGAATGCCCGTGCTCGACGTCGGCGCCGCGCGACGCGTCGTGTTCATCAAGCGCTCGCTCTCCCCCGGCTTCGCCGGGATCGACAACCCGCTGTTCTACGACGAGGAGAAGACGATGATGCTGTTCGCCGACGCGCGCGCGGGCCTCGATGACGTGCTGGCAGCGGTGAAGAAGGGCTAGGTTAGGTTGGGTAGTCACCCGCCGGATGGCTGCAGCACGAACGAGAAGTAGGCGCTGACCCCGCCGATCACCAGGATTCCCGCCACCACGAGCATCCGCGAGCGGCACATGTGTCCGGCGACGCCCACCACCAATCCGAGCACCAGCAGGCCGGTGAACAGCGGCAGATGCGATTGCTGCGCGGCCTGGAGGAGGATCGCCACGGCGCGAACCCTATATTTGGGTGGTGCTCGAACCCCCCGCGCCCGCTCCCCCGGCCCCCGCGCACTCCGTAAGCGCCCCATACCCCCCCGCGCCTGCTCCCCCGACCCGGCCCCCGTGCACTCCGTAAGCGCCCCCGAGCACCCCGCATCCCTCGACCACGTCGCTCAGGGCCTGAGACGGGTGGGCTACCTTCCCGGCGAATCGACGGCGCTCGTGTCCTTCCTCGCCGCGCGGCTGGGAAAGCCGGTGCTCGTCGAGGGCCCCGCGGGCGTCGGCAAGACCGAGCTCGCCAAGGCGCTGGCGCGCTACCTGGGGCGCGCGCTGGTCAGGCTCCAGTGCTATGAGGGCCTTGACGAGGCCAAGGCGCTGTACGAATGGAACTACCGCAAGCAGCTGCTGCGGATCCAGACCGGCACCGCCCCCACCCCGCAGCGCGGCGCTCACGGCGGCGAGGGCGCCGGCTGGGAGGAGGTGCAGGAAGACATCTTCAGCGAGGAGTTCCTCCTGCCCCGACCGCTGATGAGCGCGATCTCCTCGCCCGAGCCGGTTGTCCTGCTGATCGACGAGATCGACAAGACCGACCAGGAGTTCGAGGCGATGCTGCTCGAGCTGCTGAGCGATTTTCAGATCTCGATCCCGGAGCTCGGGCGGATCGAGGCCACGACGCAGCCGATCGTGGTGCTCACCTCCAACAACACGCGTGAGCTGACCGAGGCGCTCAAGCGACGCTGCCTGTACCTGTGGCTCGACTATCCGACGCTCGAGCACGAGCTGGAGATCGTTCGCCTCCATTCCCCCGAGCTCGACGCGATGATCGCGCGCAAGCTCGTCGAGATCATCCACCAGGTCCGCGCGCTGGACCTGAAGAAGCCCCCCAGCATCGCCGAGTCGATCGATTGGGCGCGCGCGCTGATTCTGCTCGGGGCGGACGCGATCGACGGTGAGACCTTCCGGCAGACGATGAGCGTGATCGTCAAGCACCGCACCGACCTCGACACGGTCGCCGCCCGGGTGGGGGTCACGCTCGATTCGCCGGATGCCGCCGGCTAGGCTCTTCGCCCCGATCCCCGATCGGGAGCCCGGCGGCTTGGGCGGGCAGCTGCTGGCGTTTGCGCAGGAGCTCCGCGAGGAGCGGATCGCGGTCGGGACCGCAGAGCTACTCGACGCCTTCGCCGCCCTGGAGCAGATCTCCTGGACCTCCGCGACGGACTTCAAGGCGGCGCTGTCGGCCACGCTCGCCAAATCGCCCGAGGATCGGCGGGTGTTTGCGCTCGTGTTCGATCGATTCTTCTTCTTCTCCGCCGAGGCGGAGGCCTCCCGCCGGGAGATCGGCGAAGGCGAGGCGCCCGGCCAGGGAGAGGGAATCGACCTCGACAAGCTGCGCCAGCAGATCGCGGCGGCGCTCGCGGGCGGCTCGGGCGCGGCGATCGGCGACCTTGCACGGCTCGCGATCGCGGCGTTCGGGCGCGGCGAGGGCTCCGGCGTGCTGGGCGTCGACGTCCAGCGCCTGCGCCGCGCGCTGGGGCTGCGCAGCGATCCCCAGCCCGGTCTGCCCGAGAACGACCCTCGCCGTCACGGCGTGCCCAGAGAGCAGCTGCGCCGCTTCGAGGCCCAGCTGCGCCGGGAGCTCGAGCGTCGGGAGATCGAGCGCACCGCATCACTACCACCCAAGCGGGCGCTGGGCGAGCTCGAGCGGGCGCTCCCGACCGGGCCGACCGCGGATCTCGCCGCCGTCCACAAGGTGGTCGCACAGCTCAAGCGCCGCCTGGCCACGCAGGGGCATGAGCTGCGGGGGCACCGGCGCCACGCCCACGTCGACTTCCGGCGCACGATGCGCTCCTCGCTACAGACGGGCGGCGTTCCGATCGTGCTCGAGCACCGTCCGCGGCGCCCGCGCCGTCCGGAGATCTTCGTGCTGTGCGACGTCTCGACCAGCGTCACCAGCGCCAGCACGTTCTTCCTGTCGGTGCTGCACGCGCTCCACGACGCGTTTCGCAAGCTGCGCTCGTTCGTGTTCATCGAGCGGATCTCCGAGGTCACCGAGGTGTTCGAGCGCGAGCGTGACTTCCGCGCCGCCAGCGAGATCGTCTCCCGCGACGCCGGCGTCGCCGACGTCTCGGGCTACACCGACTACGGTCGCGTGTGGAGCGAGTTCCTGACGCTGATCGAGGACGAGCTGCATCCGCGTGCGACGGTGATCGTGCTCGGCGACGCGCGCACCAACGGCCGCCCCCCGCGCGAGGAGCTGTTCGCCGCGATCGCCGCCCGGGCGGGGCGGACCTTCTGGCTGAACCCGGAGCCGCGGCTGTACTGGAACTATGGCGACTCGGTGATCGCCGCCTACGAGTCCCACTGCACCGCGTTCGAGTGCTGGCGCACCGATCAGCTCGAGGAGTTCGTCAAGGCGCTGGCCCGGCCGATCGTCGCTTAGGTTCAGCCTCGCTCTCCGTGTCAGTTCGCCTACCGTCTGGACGCCACCCACCCGCTGCGCAAAGCACGACGCCCGGCTCCTCGTCCGCTGCCCCGCGCAGCGTCACCCACGGGCGGCCCCTGGCCGCCCCATTATTAAGTAGGCGGCCTTGCGGCCGCCAGTGGTGTTGCGGACGGCTCGCGCCCGGCACGCGATAGGATCCGCCGGCGAGATTGACAAACCAGGGGGGCTGGCGGAACGCCGGCTGAGATAGCGCCCATCAGAGCGGCCGGCGCTGACCCTTTGAACCTGTGGGGTAATGCCCGCGAAGGGAGCAATGCGAACGATGATCGAGGCTCCCGCGCAGGAGCCCGGCGAGCGTCACGGGCCGGCGGGCGTGCGGGTGGCGGTCGTGAGCCGCACGTTTGCGAGCCGGCGAGGGGAGGTTCAGGCCCTCGCGGCAATGTCGCTGTACGCCGCCCCCGAGCAGGTCGTCGCGGTGGTCGGGCCGAGCGGCTGCGGCAAGACGACGCTGCTGGAGCTGATCTGCGGCCTGCAGGTGCCCGACTCGGGGGGCGTGTGCGCGGCGCCGGCGGCGCTGATGCCCCAGCGTGACCTGCTGCTCCCGTGGCTCAGTGCGATCGACAACGCCGGCCTGGCGCTCCGCGCGCGCGGGCGCTCCCGTCAGCAGGCGCGAACGGCCGCGGCACCATGGCTGGAGCGTTTCGGACTGGCCGGGTTCGAGCACACCCGGCCGGCCGAGCTCTCGGGCGGGATGCGCCAGCGGGTGTCGTTCCTGCGCACGCTGCTGGCGGGAAAGCCCGTGCTCGCGCTCGACGAGCCGTTCGCCGCGCTCGACGCGATCACCCGGCACGAGATGCAGGGCTGGCTCGCGCAGGTGCTCGCGAGCGAGCCTCGCACGGTGGTGCTCGTCACCCACGACGTCGAGGAGGCGGTACGGCTGGCGGACCGCGTGGTCGTGATGGCCCCGCGCCCGGGGCGCGCGGTAGCGCAGCTCGAGGTCGCGCTGCCCCGGCCGCGGCGGCGGAGCGATCCAGCCGTGATGGCGCTGTGCGAGCGGGCGCTCGGGGCGCTGGGGATGGGCGAATGACTCCGATCGGGCTGGCGCTCGGGGCGCCGGGGGCGGACGGATGATCCCGGTCGGGCTGATCCGGGGGTCGTTCGGGCCCCTGCGGCTCGGCTGGCGCACCGTCGTGCTGCTCGTCTCGCTGGCCGGCGTGTGGGAGTGCTACGTCGATCTCGGCGGAGTCGATCCGCTGATCCTCCCTCCGCCGCATCAGATCGCCAGCGCGCTCTACACCGACCGCGCGCTGCTCTGGAGCAACTTCCTCGTGACCGCGGAGGAGGTCCTGCTGGGGATCGTGGTGGCGGCCGTGGTGGGGATCGCCTTCGCGATCGCGATCCACTTCTCGGGCACCCTGCGCAGCGCCGTGTATCCGCTGCTCGTCGCCTCTCAGACCGTCCCCGTGCCGATGGTCGCCCCGCTGCTCGTGTTCTGGCTCGGGTTCGGGATCCTGCCCAAGCTGCTCGTGATCGCGCTGGTGTCGTTCTTCTCGATCTCGGTCACGACGCTCGCGGGACTGGCGGCCGTCGATCCCGACCTGCTCAAGCTGATGGCGACCTTCGACGCGCCACGGCTGAGGACGTTCCGCCACGTCGAGCTCCCGGCGGCGCTGCCGGGCATGTTCACCGGCGCCAAGATCGCAGTCGCAGTTGGGGTGATCGGGGCCGTGTTCGCCGAGCAGGCCGGGTCGAACTCGGGCCTCGGGTACCTGTTCCAGCAGTCCCTGCCGCAGCTCTTGACCGCGCGCGGCTTCGCGGCGGTCGCGATCCTGTCGTCGTTCGCGATCGCGCTGTTCGCCCTGTTGACCCTGGCCGAGCGGCTCGCGCTGCCGTGGGCCCACCAACCCCGAGGAGATCGCCAGTCATGAGAAGAAGATGCCTCGCCCCCGCCATCGCCATCGCCGCCCTGGCGCTCGTGCTCGCCGGCTGCGGCCAGAAGCACGATCGGCTGACCGCCGGAGGCGGCGGCGCGCAGTCGCTCACGCTGATGCTCGACTACTTCCCCAACGCCGATCACGTCGGCGTCTACCAGGCGCTGGCCGAAGGCGACTTCACCCACAGTGGCCTGAACGTCCACGTTCAGGTGCCCTCGGACCCCGCGCTGCCGCTCAAGCTGCTGCAGGCCGGCAAGACCGACCTGGCGATCTCCTACGAGCCCGAGCTGATGCTGGCGCGCAACCAGCACCTGCCGCTGGTGTCAGTCGCGGCGATCGTCCAGAAGCCGCTGACCTCGATCATCTCGCTCGGCGCCAAGCACATCACGAGCCCCTCGCAGCTACTCGGAAAGCGCGTCGGGGACGGCGGCATACCCTACGAGCACGCCTACCTGAGGACGATCCTGCAGCGGGCGGGGATCGGCGCCGGATCAGTCGACGAGCTCAACGTGGGCTTCAACCTGGTCCCCGCGATGCTCTCCGGCCGCGTCGACGCGACGCTCGGGGGCTACTGGAACTACGAGGCGATCCAGCTCGCCCAGCAGCGCAAGCGCCCGAACGTGATCCGCATGGAGCAGGTCGGAGTGCCGACCTACGACGAGCTCGTGCTGGTCGTGCGCCAGAGCACGCTGATGCGCCACGCCGACGAGATCAGGCGCTTCGTGCAGGCGCTGGCCCGGGGCTACGAGTCGGTCCGACGCGACCCGCAGGCCGGGGTCGACTCGTTGCTGAGCGCCAACCCGAGCCTCGACCGCACGCTGCAGGCGGCCAGCGTCCGGGCGACGCTGCCGGTGTTCTTTCCCGCCGACGCGGCCAAGCCGTGGGGGTACCAGGACCCCGCGCAGTGGAACGCCTACGGGCAGTGGATGCTCGATCACCATCTGATCTCAGAGCGCAACGCGGTGATCGACGCCTCGAGCAACGAGGTCCTCGCGGGTTCGGGGCCGTGAGCTCAGTGGGGGTGCGCCGCCACCGCTCGGCCGCCAGCTGCGCGCAGCGCGTGCGCGCCCGCGAGCCCAGCCCATGGGGCGTACGGCGCGAAGAACGTGCTCACCTCGTCCTCGCTCGCGCGCGCTCGCGGGTTCCCCGTGTGCAGCCGCCCGACGAGCTTCAGGTACGCCAGGTCGCCTGCCGGCAGCTGATCCAGGCGCCCCTGGCCCGTCAGGGCGAGCGTCTGCACCGTCCAGCTGCCGATCCCCGCAATCGCACGCAGGCGCCCCCAGCCGCGCTCGTGGTCAGGTGCTTGGAGGTCGACCCGGTTGGCCGCCACCTCGCGCGCGGCTCGGTGCAGCGCGAGCGCACGTGCAGGGGAGAGATCAAACGAGGCCAGCAGCGCGGGCGCCTGACCCGCCAGCACCGCCGCCGTCGGCGCGTCGCGCAGGCCGCTGAGCGCACAACGGCGCCCGAGCGCCGCCACCAGCCGGCGCTGGATGCTCGCGGCGCGCTCGTACTCGATCAGCTGCTCGCAGATCGCCCACACGAGCGCCTCGAACGGGTCGGGTCTCGCCATCACGCGCAGCCCCGGATCGGCTCGCAGCGAGCGCCCGATCACCGGGTCAAAGCGGAAGCGCTCGTAGAACGGGCGTAGATCCTGGTCGATCCCGAGCGCCGCCCGCATCCGCTCGATCGCCCACTGGGCCGCCCCGCGGTGATCCGCCCGGGCGCCGAACAGGACGCGGTCGGGCGCGAGCTGGGCAACCCGGACGAGGACCGGCGCCTCGCCGGCGTGCAGCAGACGGTGCAGCACGCCTGCGCGTACCGCGGTCAGGCCGTCCAGCCCGATGCGCCGGGACAGGGTGAACACCCAGCGCGGGCGAACCTCCACGCGCAGCTCGAGCTGACCCGCCCGGCTCACTCTCCGCTTCGGGCCGCGAACCAGCTCACGGGTCGTGGCCCCGGACTGGCTCACTCCCCGGACTTGGTGATCAGACGGACGTTGACGAGGTAGGTCCGGCTGCCCGCGCTCGGTCCGAGCCCGACCGGGCGCGCCGGATGGACGCCGGCGCCAGGCTGCAGGCGAGCGAGCTTGCGCGCGCTCCGGCGCCGCACGAGCGCGAGCGTCGCGGCGCCGGCCAGGAAGCCGGTCGCCGCCGCTGCCGCCGCCTGCGCCGCCGCGAGCGGAGCGGGAGCGGGCCGCTCGACCGGCCGCACTTCGGCGAGCACGGCCAGCGCGTCGACCGGCTCAGCCTCGTCGACCGGCTCGACCTCGTCGACCGGCTCGTCATTCGCGCTCGGCGTCGCTTCGCTCATCTCCCTACATGGTGACAGCGCGAACGGCGATCTTCAAAGGAATCAGCTCCGACGACGGTCTCCGAGTCCGGCCCCCGGCTCGTTACGATGGACACATGGAGGGGCATCTGCGGACCACGATCGACGTCTTCGCCAAGGCGCGAGAGCACGAGCGCCTGGCCCAGCTACAGGTCGCGCGCGAGCTCGACGCGCTGCCCTACTTCCGCGTCCTCGAGGGGCCGACGCTGCCGATCGTGGAAATGGAGGGCCAGCCACGGATCATGCTCGGCTCGAACAACTACCTGGGACTCACCGGCGACGAACGCGTCAAACAGGGGGCGCTCGACGCCCTGCACCGGTACGGCACGGGATTGACCGGCTCTCGCTTCCTCAACGGCACGCTCGACCTGCACCTCGAGCTCGAGCGAGAGCTCGCCGAGTGGCTCGAGACCGACGCCGCGCTCGTGTTCACGACGGGCCATCAGGCGAACGTAGGGGCGTTGGGGACGATCCTCGGGCCGGGCGACACGGTGATCGCCGACGCCGGCGATCATGCCTCGATTCTCGACGGCTGCATCCTCTCCCGGGCCAAGCTCCGCGCGTTCCGGCACAACCGGATCGATCGCCTGGAGCGCACGCTTGAGAAGGCGGCCGGTGACGCCGGCGGAATCCTGGTCGTGGTCGACGGCGTGTTCTCGATGGAGGGTGACATCGCTCCGCTGGGCGAGATCGCCGATCTCTGCGGGCGGTTCGGGGCACGGCTGATGGTCGACGAGGCCCACGCCCTGGGAGTCCTCGGTGCCCGCGGCGCGGGAACGTGCGAGCTGCTCGGAATCGAAGACCGCGTCGATCTGCGGATGGCCACGTTCTCGAAGTCGCTGGCCTCGTGCGGTGGGGTGATCGCCGGCCCGGCGGACGTGATCGACTTCTTGAGGATCCAATCACGGCCATTCATGTTCACCGCCTCGGGGGTGCCCGCGGCCGTCGGCGCCGCCCTCGCGGCGGTGCGGATCTGCCGTTCGGACGAAGGACGGGCGCTGTTCGCGCGGGCGCTCGAGAATGCCCGCTACCTGCATCGCGGGCTGAGCGCACTCGGGTTCCGGGTCATCGCCCCAACCGTGCTCGCCGACGGAACCGAAGTGGTGACCCCGGTCGTGCCCGTCGTGGTGGGCGACGACTGGAAGGCGGTGTTGCTGTGGAAGGCGCTGTTCGAGGCGGGGGTGTACGTCAACGTCGCGATCCATCCCGCGGTCCCACCCGCCGGGGCGCTGCTGCGAACGAGCGTGATGGCCACCCACGACCGAGCCACGCTGGACCGCGCGCTGGAGGCCTTCGGCGAGGCCAAGCGCGCGTTCGAGGCCGAGCACGGGCCTCTGCCCGCGGCCCCGTAAACCTCGACGGGCCGCTGCCCGAGGGCTCGGTAAAACCCCGACGGGCCGCCGCCCGCGCCTCAGTAAACCTCGGCGGGCCGCCGCCAGGGCTTGTGCGCCTCCACACAAGTTCCGACGGCCGGAAAAAACGCGCACTGAGCGTGCGGGGCGCGGCGTGTGTCCTTGCTGTGATCGGACGGGTGGCGTAGGTTCGTGGACAGCAGTAGCCCGTCGGGACGCGGCGGATCGGGGCCGCTTCATGACGGGCGCTAACGGCAACAGCACGTCCGCTCCGGCGGACCGGACGGAGAGAGCAACCACATGATGCAGACCGCCACGATGACCGCGGAACCGCAGCGATTGCGGGCGTTGGAGCGAGCCAATCAGGTCAGGCTCGCACGAGCAGAGCTGAAGCGAAGGATCGCAGACGGTGAAGCGCTCGCCGCGGACGTGATCCTCACGTGTCCCCAGGAGATGGATAGCTGGTCGGTGGCGGAGCTGTTGATGAGCCAGCGGCGCTGGGGCTCGACGCGATGCCGGAAGTTCCTGGCCCGCAATCAGATCAACGAGCGCAAGACCCTGGGAGCGCTCACCGAGCGTCAGCGACAGCTGATCGCGACCCAGCTGCCGCGCCGCGCACCCCGAGGGGGTTGACCGGATCGGCGTCTGAGCCGGGCGACCTCCCGCGAAGCGATCACGGCCGCTCCGTGCTCGCCCGAGGGCGACCGGCTGGGCCTCACCTGCCCAGCAGGGCGCGCACCCGCGCTGCGAGCGCGCCGGCGTAAAGCCAGTGGTCGCCGACGAGGCGTTGCGCGACCACGCCGCCACGGCGTGCGAGTTCGACCATCGGGCAGGCCTGTACGCCGAACAGAGCGCCAAGCGCTCCGTCACGGTCGTACGCGACCGGGATCGTCCAGCCGTGCGAGCGTACGATCGCCTCGATCTGTGAGTGCCCCGCGCGGACCGCGAGGGCGGCGAACTGCACGCGCTCGGGGGGAAACCGGCGGGAGAGCGCCTGGATCGTGTCGATCAGACGCACGCAATTTTTCGCACCGCTCACGAACAGCGCGAGCACGAGCGGCGCTCGACGCAGCAGCAGGCAGGTGTTCAGCGCCCGTGGATCGTGACGCGCGGGTGTGCACGGGGGAGCGATGTTCGCGTCGCCGTCGAGCGTCGAGGCCGCGAGCGGGGCCGCGAAGTAGTGGAGCGGCCTGCCCGCGGGTACACCGGGCGCCGCGCGCGATCCACGCGAGCCCGCCTGGCCCTGATAAACGGAAAACGCCACCATAAGCCCGAGGCCGATGATCCCGACGATCCAGGCGGACGCTCGCGGGTGGCGCCACGCGGACGCTCGTCGGTGGCGCATGTCGATGATTGGTACCGCGGGCGAGCGAGCGCGGTGGTTCGGAGCCCCGAATCGGTTCCGGGGCTTACCCGCCCGACTCACGCTACCCGTGGAGGGCGCCGCATTCGCGTGGTCCTCCCGGCCCGGCGCGTAAGCGCGCTCGCGAGCCCCGGTACCCGGCGGCGCTCTGAGAGCACGAGCACCGCCGGCAGCACGAGCAGCACCCCCGCAAGCGACACCGAGAGATCGACGAGCGTCACGAATCCGAAGTCGCTCAGCATCGTGATGTTCGAGAGCACGAGCACACCGAATCCAGTGATCGCGGTGATTCCGGACGCGAGCACCGCGGCTCCGGTGGAGCGATAGGTGCGCGCGAGCGCCGCTGCCGGGGCGTGGCCCGCGGTGCGCTCCTGGCGGAAGCGCTCCGAGAGCAGCACGCTGAACTCGGTCGAGATCGCGATCACCAGCGTGCCGAGCGTCGCCGACAGCGGGTTCAGCGGGATTCCGAGGGCGAACACCACCAGCGCCGACCAGCCCGTGGCGAGGACGATCGGGATCAGTGGAATCAGCGCTCGCGGCAGCGACCGGAAGACCGCCAGCAGGACGAGCCCGACGGCGAGAAGTCCGGCTAGGAGCGTCAGCAGCCGGCGCCCGGAGGATGACAGCGCCGCGTTCGCCTGCGCCGCCAGCACGGGCAGTCCGGTGAGCTGTGCGGTGACCCCCGCCGGCGGGCGCAGCTGGGAGCTCATGTAGTCGATCACCCGCTGCTGCCGGGACAGCGCCATCAGGCGAATCCCGAACGCCAGCGTGGCCTCGCGGTGATCGGCCGTGATCACCGCCTGTGAGAAGTAGCTCGGGACGGCCGCGAGCAGGCCGGCGATCGATGCCCGGCTCAGCAACGAACCGCCACGCTGGCTCGCCGAGGTGCCCGCCGAGAACAGATCGGGGAGCGACAGCGCCGGGCACAGGGTCGCGCGGGCGCAACCCTGAGTCTCGAGATACCCGTAGTGCCTCAGCAGCGCCTGCTGGTAGGCAATCATCCAGCCGACCGTCCGCGGTCTCGTGACATCGCTCCCCTTGATCGTCACGTCGATCTCGCCCGAGACGCCCGTGATCCGCTCGAGCGTGTGCAGATTGCGCAGCGCGGGCATGTTCGGCGGGACGAGCTTCGTCACGTCTGACTGCACGCTCATCTGAGTATCGGCGATCCAACCCAGTGCGGCGAGCGCGGCGCCGACGGCCAGCACCCGCCCCGGTCGCGCCGCCGCCCACCCCAGCACCGCGCTCGATCTGCCGCGGATCGGTCCGCGCGCCGCCCGCGTCGAGCGCCACGTCGGGCTCGGGTGCCGCCTCAGCTGCTTCGCCGCGCGGCGGCCAAGATCACCGAGGATCTCCCGCGCGCCCGTGACCGAGGCTCCGAGCGCGACCAGCCAGACGACGCGAGCGCGAGGGCGAGCGAGGCGCTCGGACAGCACCATCGCCGCCGATCCGACGCTCATCGCGCCGGCGAGCGCGACCGCGATGCCAACGACGAGCAGGACGCCGAAGCCGCGCACCATCGGCACCGGCGAGAGCAACAGCACGAGGAAGCCGGTCGCGGTCGCGAGCGCGGCGGCGGTGATCGTCGGCGCGCCCGCCACGGCCGCCCGCGCGACCGCCTGATCGGCGCGCAACGGCTCCTCGGCGGGCGAGCCCTGATCGGCGCGAGCCTCCTGCGCGCGGGACTGAAACTGAATCGCGTAGTCAACCGCCAGACCGATCAGGATCGGGAGCACGGCGATCGAGGCGAGCGTCAGGGTGGCCCCCGCCAGCGCGGTCAGGCCGAACGTGATCAGCGCGGCGATCAGCGCAATCACGAGCGGCAACAGCCGCAGGTAGCCGGAGGACTCGCCGCCCGCCCCGTTTGGCGAGGCTGGATGCCGAGCGGGCCGTTGCGGCGAGCGGAACACGACCAGCAGCGTGGCGGCCATCACGAGCACGGCCGCGACCAGCAGGATGCCAATCGACCCCGTGATCTGGGCCGCCAGGTCGCTTACCACCACAGGGGCGCCGGTGACCGTGTAGGCGCCCCCGTACGCGGAGCGGAAGATCGGCATCCTTACCGCCTGGCGAATCAACGAGATCGCGCTCGCCTGCTGGGCGTCGGTGAGCGAAGCCTTGAGGCGCACCTGGATCAGGGCCGAGCCGGGGCTCGGAAACAGGTAGGCGAAGCGTGCCTTGGGCTGGTTTACCCCCCTGGTCTGGTCGAACACGATCTGGGGGATGAACTGCGGGTTGTCGATCCGCGGAACCCCGGCGATTCCCGATTGCAGATAGAGCTGCTCGAGCTGCTGAGTCGCCTGCTGCTGGGCCAGCTGAGAGGCGGCATTGGCCTCCACCAGAGCCCGCCGGGCGCCGAGGTGATCGGCGAGGGCGAGCTGGTAGGCGGCCCGGGAGGCCGACGTGACCCGCTGCCGCGCCGCCGAGAGCATTCCCTGAACCTGCACGTTGACGGCACCCACCGCGCGGTTCAGGAAGGTCCCCGGCCCATACACAACCTGGACCGGCTCCGAGCGCATCAGCTTTGCGCACGGGCTGGCGTAGCCCCCATAGGGGGCCTGCGATCCGGCCGGCGCCGGCGTGAAGGACTGAAGCTGCTGGCTGGCGAGGAGCACCTGACCGCCGAGACACGCCTCGAGCTCTGAGACCGTCGCCAGGTCCTTGGTCTCGACCAGATTCGGCAGCGATTCGCGGATCAGGACGATCACCGCGTCGCCGCCGAAGTGCTGGTGATCGTCTTCGGTCGCGCGGAAGCTCGCCGACGAGCGGCTGACGAACGTGTCGGTGCCGGCCGACGGCCTCAGGCCCATCGCCAGCGCCCCACCGCCGAGCGCCGCCGCGAGGACGACCACGATGCTCAGCACGGGCCTGCGCGCGCCGAGCTTTGTCACGATCCCCATCAATTTATCGGGTGGTTCATCAGTCCATCGACAGCGGGCCCTGGGACTCCCCGGAGAGGAACTGGCGAATGAACGGGTTCTCGGAGCTCAGCATCTCCTCGGCGGGTCCCGCTTCGACGATCCTCCCCCTCCAAAGCACGTTGATGTAATCCGCCACCCGCCGCGCGCTCATGATGTCGTGGGTGATCACGCAGAACGTCGGTAGGTGGGCCTTCTGCTTCTCCCTCGCCTCGTCCATCATGTCGCGGTGAATCTCGAGGATCAGCTCGCCGAGCAGAGCGGTGCGCACCGGATCGAGTCCCGAGTCCGGCTCGTCGAACAGCACGATGTCAGGCTCGAGCACCAGCGCCCGCGCGAACCCGGCGCGCTTGCGCATCCCACCGGAGAGCTCGTTGGGCATCTTCAGGCGGGCGCTACCCAGGCCGACCTCGTCCAGCCGGCGCATCACGACGTCTCTGATCTCTCGTTCACCCTTCTCCGTGTGCTGTCGGAGCGGGAACGCCACGTTGTCAT
The DNA here is from genome assembly GCA_050996975.1 of Solirubrobacteraceae bacterium. Classification (GTDB taxonomy): domain Bacteria; phylum Actinomycetota; class Thermoleophilia; order Solirubrobacterales; family Solirubrobacteraceae; genus Palsa-465. The sequence goes on from JBPCRJ010000048.1 coordinate 36,638, forward strand.
ACAGGTTCATCGACCCGAACAGAGCGCCATCCTGGAACAGCAGACCAAACTTCTTGCGCATGTCGAACAGTGCGTCGTCGGGCATCTTCGGGACCGACTCGCCGTGCACCCGCACGTCTCCCTGGTCGGGATACAGGAGCCCAACCATGTGCTTGATGCAGACCGACTTGCCGGTGCCCGACGGTCCCAGGATCATCGAGACCATCCCCTCGGGCAAGCCCATGCTCAGTCCGCGCAGGATCGGCGAGCGGCCGAACGCCTTGTAGACGTCGGTGAACTCCACTGCGTCCGGGCGCCCCGACGGATATACGCGATACGTGTGCCACCGGTACTCGTCCTCGGAGGCTCCCGGCGGCGCCTGCGGGCGTGGCGGCTCTTCGTCGACCACCGACACGCGCGACGCGGGCTTGAGCGGCTCGGATTGTGGCTCGGGCTCGAGAGGCATCCGTCAGCCTCCGATCGGCGCCCTGGGGTTCGCGCCCCAGAACAGCTGCGTCCCCAGCATGCCGATCAGGTGCACCGAAACGATGTTCAGGACCATCGACTTCGCGGTCGCCCGGCCGACCCCGACCGGGCCGCCGCTGGCGTTATAGCCGTAGTAGCAGCCCACGATCACGATCACGATTGCCATCGCCATGCCCTTGATCAAGCTATATAAGAGATCGGGCGCGTTCTGGAACTGCCAGAAGATCAGGAAATACCCTCCCGAGGAGACGTCGGCGATCTGGTGCACGACGGCCAGGTAGCTGGCGAAGAAGGCCGCCCCGAGCGAGCACAGGTAGATGAACGGCAGCACGATCATCGCCGCCATCAGCCGCGTCGCGCAGAGGAAGGCCATGCCGCTGATCCCCATCACCTCGAGCGCATCGATCTCGTCGGAGATTCGCATCGAGCCGAGCTCGGCGACGATCCCGGTACCGACCTTGGCGGCCAGCATGTATCCGAACGCGTAGGGCACCAGCTCCCGCAGGTCGCACCACGCGGTGAACACTCCGGCGTACGGCGGGGCGCCCTGCTGGCGGAGGAAGTAGCCCCCTTCGATTCCGCACTCCAGCCCGATGATGAACACCAGCCCGAAGATCACGAGCGTCGAGGAAACAATCAGGATCCCGGCCTGGCGCAGCGTCTCACCGAAGAAGCGGATCGGACGCCCTCGCAGCACCTCGCCGATAACCCTGAAGGCGAAGCCGAACAGGTCCCCGGAGGACTCGATCCACCCCCGCGGCGCGGCGAGCGGCCCGTTCATCACCGGACGATCTCGGTGATCTCGGGGTGGGTCGCGAGCAGCGTCTGCGTGAACACGTAGTTGAACGCGAACACCCCGAGGAAGGCGATCACGACAGCCTGGTTCACCGCCCGGCCGACCCCCTCCGCCCCACCCGAGGCCGTCATTCCCTTGTAGCAGCAGACAATCGCGATGATTGCGCCGAACAGCGTGCACTTCACCACCGACCCCCAGAGATCGGTGGTCGACGCATTGTTGAAGAACGTAGCCCAGAACGGACCGAGCGGCGCGTGATTCTCGAGCGTCGCCAGCACGCCGCCGAAGACTCCGAACAGCAGCGCGTAGACGTCGAACAACCCCGTGACCAGCATCAACGCCAGGAATCGGGGGACGACCAGGTTCTTGATCGGGTCGACCCCCAGCACCGCCAGCGCGTCGAGCTCCTCGCGGATCTTGCGCGCCCCGAGGTCGGCCGTGATCGCGGTCCCCGCCACACCGGCGAGGACGACCGCATCGATGAACGGCGCGTTCTCCCGGATCGCTGCCAGCACGAAGAACCCGCCCAGGCGATCGAGCGCCCCGAACAGATTGAGGAAATTCGCCGCCTGCAACCCCGGCGCGCCGTAGTTGAACGCGACGGTCGAGACCAGCAGGGGGAACCAGCACAGCTTCAGCGCGAACAGGAATTGGCCCGCGAGCTCGCTGCCGTACGGATACGGAGGTCGTACGGCCGACACGAGCGTCTTGCCGGTCAGGATCATCACCTGACCGACCTCCTCGAGCGCGTTCTTGGCCGGCAGAAACGTTCGATCGGCAATTGCTGCAAACAAGTCTTGGTCAGTCCTCCCGGTCCTCGCCGCGCCGCGCCTGCGGCGCTGCGCCGAGCGTACGGCACGGATGGGACGGAGGGCAAGTCTGAAGGTGGTATGTTCGGCGCGCCTTGAGCGGTTGTCCGTCGAGGAGCCTTCGAACTGCGGGCGCCGTTGCGGCGGCCCTCGCACTGGCGGGCTGCGGCGCCGGCGCCCGGCAGGATGCGTCGGAGCGCAACGCCACCTTCACCGTACGGGTGGCGCACGCGAGCTTTCCCGCCTCGCAGCGACTCTCCCAGCACACTCGGCTCGTGATCACCGTAAGTAACGCGGGCAGCGCGACGATCCCGGACGTCACGGTGACGATCACCGATCCCACGATCAAGCATCCGACCACGGTCCGGGCGTTCGACTACCGGCTGGAGAGACCTAACCTGGCGGCCCGCTCCCGACCGGTGTGGATCGTGGATCGCAGCCCGGGCCCGTGCGGCGAGCGCTGCCGCTCCGCAGGCGCCGGCGGCGCACTCACCGCGTACTCCAACACGTGGGCGCTCGGGCCCCTGGCGCCGGGCGCGAGCGCCACCTTCGAGTGGGCGCTCACCGCCGTCCGGCCGGGCCGGCACGTGCTCCGCTATCAGGTGGCCGCAGGCCTGAACGGGAAGGCCACGACGCGCCTTCAGCGCGGCGCCCGGCCGAGGGGCACGTTCACGGTCACGATCGCCGGCCGAGCCGAGCAGTCCTACGTCGACAATCAAGGTCACATCGTCAGGACTCGATAGGGGCAGCGGTGCGTACGTGGCGCGCGGTCCCTAGGTTGGCGAGCGGTCCCTGCGCGGCCAGCACTCCGTACGTGGCGAGCGGTCCCTACGCGACGAGCACGATTTGGACATCTGGATAGTGACCTGGCGCCCGGGGATCGCATACATTGCCGGTATGCCCCGAATTCGCCAGCAGAACGTGATCGCCGCTCAATGGACCTCCAACGACGGCGCCCTCGGCGCCCCTGACCTGACCGTGGCCGACAATCAGGTCTTCGGCGCCAACGTGTTCAGCCCGTCGGTCCAGCGCCAGCGCCTTCCCAAGGACGTCATCCGCCGGCTGAGCCAGACGCTCGCGCGCGGTGAGGCGCTCGACACCACGACCGCCGACGCGGTGGCCCTGGCGATGAAGGAGTGGGCGCTCGAGCGCGGCGCCACCCACTACACCCACTGGTTCCAGCCGCTGACGGGCTCCACCGCCGAGAAGCACGACAGCTTCTACGGTCCCACCGGCGAGGGGACGGCGCTGGCCGAGTTCTCAGGCAAGGAGCTGATCCAGGGTGAGCCCGACGCATCGAGCTTCCCCACCGGCGGGATCCGCGCGACCTTCGAGGCGCGTGGCTACACGGCCTGGGACCCGACCTCACCCGCGTTCATGCTCGAGAACCCCAACGGCGCGCTGCTGTGCATCCCGACCGCGTTCGCGTCCTGGACCGGCGAGGCGCTGGACCACAAGATCCCCTTGCTGCGCTCGATGGACGCGCTGTCGAAGTCCGCGATCCGAGCGCTCGAGCTGTTTGGCAACACGTCCGGCCAGCGAGTGTTCACGACCGTCGGAGCCGAGCAGGAGTACTTCTTGATCGACGAGCAGTACTACTTCGAGCGCCCTGACCTGATCACGACGGGGCGCACGCTGTTCGGCGCCAAGCCGCCCAAGGGCCACGAGCTCGACGATCACTACTTCGGTTCGATGCCCGAGCGGATCCTTGCCTACATGCTCGAGAGCGAGCGTGAGCTGGCCAAGCTCGGCGTACCGGTCAAGACCCGCCACAACGAGGTCGCACCCAACCAGTTCGAGCTGGCACCGGTGTTCGAGAACTCCAACGTCGGTTCCGACCACCAGCAGCTGACGATGCAGGTGTTGCAGAACGTCGCCCGCCGCTACGGGCTCGTCTGCCTGCTGCACGAGAAGCCGTTCGCCGGCGTCAACGGGTCGGGTAAGCACAACAACTGGTCGATGGGCACCGACACGGGCGAGAACCTGTTCGAGCCTGGGGACACTCCACACGAGAACCTCCAGTTCCTGTTCTTCTGTGCGGCGGTGATCCAGGCCGTCAACAAGCACCAGGGGCTGCTGCGGGCCTCGATCGCCTCCCCCGGGCAGGACCACCGGCTGGGCGCCAACGAGGCCCCCCCCGCGATCATCTCGATCTTCCTCGGAGCAGAGCTCGAGAAGGTGTTCGGCGCGATCGAGCGCGGCGAGGCGGGGGTGTCGGAGCCCGGCTCGTTCCTCGGCCTGGGCACACCGGTGCTGCCGCCGCTGCCGATGCACGGAGGCGACCGCAACCGTACGAGCCCGTTCGCGTTCACCGGGAACAAGTTCGAGTTCCGCGCGCTCGGCTCCGCCCAGTCGCTGTCGCTTCCGAACACGGTGCTGAACACGATCGTCGCCGAGGCGATCGACGGGCTCGCCGATGAGCTCGAGGCCGCCGGGGGCGACGGGGCGTCGCTGGAGGATGCGCTGCGCCCGGTGCTTCAACGCAGCTACGCGGCCAACAAGCAGATCATCTTCGGCGGCGACAACTACGCCGAGGAGTGGCACACCGAGGCCGAGCGCCGCGGCCTCTTGAACCTGCGCGCGACCCCCGACGCCCTGCCCTACCTGGTGACCGAGGACACCGTGGCGGTGCTCTCCAACTACGGCGTGCTCTCACGGCGCGAGCTCGAAGCCCGCTACGAGGTGTTCCTGGAGCAGTACATCACGAAGCTCAACATCGAGTCCGAGACGGCGGCGTCGATCGCCCGCACGATGTTGTTGCCGGCCGCCGCGCGCCACCTCGCGCTCGTGCGCGAGCCTCAGCTCGCCGACCTCGTGACCGAGACCGAGGGCCTGATCGGCGGCTTCGTCGCGGCGATCAAGGCACTCGAGCAGGCTAACCTCGCCGAGCACCAGCCCGACGATGACCTGCTCGTCCACGCCCGGTACATGCACGAGCACGTGGTCCCCGCGATGGACAAGGTCCGCGATGCCGCCGACAAGCTCGAGAAGGTCGTCGCCGACGATCTCTGGCCGCTGCCGAAGTACGCCGAGATCCTGTTCATCAAGTAGCTGATGACCACAGGGGCTCAAGGGCCCGGGAGCCGACGGAGCGAGCTGAGTATGGGTAAGCGCCGAATCGCCTCGGGGCTGATCGCGTTACTCGTTCTGACGGGGGTGTCCGGCTTGACGGCGGGCAACGCGACAGCCGGCGCCAGGGTGTGCACGGTCCCGGGCGCGGGCAGGCCGCTCGAGGAGATCTGGCATCCGGACATGCGTGCGGCGGTCGCCTACAGCGACAAGCGCCGCGGGGACATCGCCTTCGCGGTGCGGACTGACCGCCGGTTCTACGGCTTCCGACCCGATCACGTCGAGTGGTCAGCCAGCGTGGTCAAGGCGATGCTGATGGTCGCCTACCTCGACCAGCGGTCGGTCGCCCGCCGAGCGCTGAACGGCTACGACCGGTCGCTGCTCGCGCCGATGATCACGGTGTCGGACAATACGGCCGCGACGGAGGTACGAGGTATCGTCGGCAACGGGGCGCTGCAGGCGCTCGCGGGCCGGGTCGGGATGACGCACTTTGGCACGGCCGCGATCTGGGGCGAGACGCAGATCACCGCGCGCGATCAGACCAGGTTCTTCCTGCACATCGGGCGCTACGTCGCCGCGCGTCACCGCGCCTACGCGATGCACCTGCTCGCGAGCATCGTCCCCTCCGAGCGCTGGGGCGTCGGGCAGGTCGCCCCCCAGGGCTGGCGGCTGTACTTCAAAGGCGGCTGGGGATACTCGACGGGCCTGCTCGATCATCAGGTCGCGCTGCTGGTGCGAGGCTGCGCCCGCGTGTCGATCGCCGTCCTGACGATGTACGACGGGAGCCACCAGTACGGCAAGGACACGCTGCGGGGGATCTTCGCGCGGTTGCTGCGCGGACTGCCGACGGGAAGGGATCACCGCCACCGGGCTATTCTCCCGGGATGATTCTCGGACAGAGGACGGCGTTGGCGATCGCCGTACTCGCGCTCGGCGGCAGCGCTACGGACAACGCACTCGCGCAGGGAACCGCGCGGGCTCAGGTCCAACCGGCCATCAACGCCCGCGTGATCGGCACTTTCGTGATGGTGGCACGGGTCACCGCAGCGGAGAACGTGCGCGGCGAGCGCGCCGGTCAGCGTCTGCTGCGGCGCTGGAGGATCGTCTCGACCCGGTGCGCGGGCGGCGTGTGCGAGCTGTTGCGGCTTGATCGCGAGCGCAGCGCCGGCCGCCACGATCATCTCACGCTGCGCAGGGTTGCCGCGGGGCGCTATTCCGGCCGCGGCGTCTTCTACGCCGCTCTGCGTTGCCGGGGGCGGATCTACCGTCACGGCAGCCGCGTGCCGTATCGCCTCACGCTGACGGTCGAGCGGGCAACGACCGTGGAGGGGATCGCCTTTGCGCGGCTGATCGCGGCAACATACGAGAACCGCGGGCGCTCTGATGCGACACCGTGTCCGCTCGGGCCGAGTCATGACGCGGCGCGCTACCAGGGCCACGCGCGATCCGCCGTCCCGTCGCCGCCGACGGGGTCGTTCTCGACGCGGGTCGATAGCACCGGCGGCACTGCGTCGTTCCGCGACACCTCTCGCCCTGGAACGGGTGGTGCGGTGATCGTGGCGCGCGCCTGGCAGTTCGGCGATCCCGCGTC
>JBPCRJ010000106.1:0-13383 GCA_050996975.1 Solirubrobacteraceae bacterium
CTCTTGAGGGTGTGGTGGGAGGGCGAGGGAACGGATGGACCCCGGCGAACCCGCCACCAGCTCTCCCAGCTTGGCCGCCCCCCCCCTCCACGGTCCGCTCAGCCTCACGCAGCAGCGTTCGGGCCGCCTCGAGGCGATCCTCCTCGTGCTCGCGCGCCTGCTCGGTCGCCCCGACGACGTCAGCCCTGAGCCGGACCTCCGCCCCGGCGTCGACGAGCTGGGACTCGAGCTCCGCGAGCTCGCGTTCAAGCTCGACCTTGCGATCCTCGTGCAGGGTCGCGAGCGAGGCCTCGAGCGCCGCGATCCGGGCGTCGGCGTCGGGGTCGCCAACATCCCCGCGAGCCTGCGCCTGCAGCGCGTTTCCGAGCTCGCGGTTGCGCTTCAGCCGGGCCGTGACCGTCGCCGCCGCACCCCGCACGGCCTGCGTCCGGTAGGACACGCGCTCGCCGGCTGACCGTGCGGCGAAGCAGTGTCCTGACAGCGTCTCGCGCCTGGCGCTGGCCGCCGCCAATGCCTCCTCGGCGGCTTCGCGCCGTTGGGAGATCGCCCCGAGCTCGCTCTCCAGCGCCCCCCGGCGTCCACGGGCCTCAGCGGCGTGGGCCTGCGCCTGCGCCTGCGCCCCGCGCTGGCTGCGCAGCCGATCCCGAGCGAGCTCCCAGCGCGCCTCGAGCACCTGGCGCTCCAGGCGGGCGTGCAGCTCCGCCGCCTCCGCCTGGCGACGCAGGGATCGCAGGCGCGAGCGCGCCTCGCGTTCGACGTCGAGCGCTCGATCAAGGTTGTCCGCCGTCCGCGCCAGCTTCAGCTGCGCGCGGCGCCGGCGCTTGCGGTGCTTGCCCAGACCAGCGGCCTCTTCGATCAGCAGTCTGCGGTCGCGCGGCTTGGAGGTCACGATCGACTCGATCCGACCCTGGGAGATGACCGAGTGCATCTCCTTGCCCAGCCCGGTGTCGGACAGCAGCTCGATCACGTCTACCAGGCGGCAGCGTGCGCCTGCCAGCCGGTACTCCCCCTCCCCCATCCGATCCAGGCGTCTGATCACCGAGATCTCGGGCGCCCCGAGTCCGAGCGAGCCCTCGCTGTCGTCCAGCACAAGCTCGACCTCGGCGCTCGGATTCGCACGGCGCCCCGGAGCTCCTCCGAAGATCACATCCTGCATCGACTGGCCCCGGACCGCGAGTGGGGACTGCTCTCCGAGCGCCCACAGAACCGCGTCGGTCACGTTTGACTTGCCCGATCCGTTGGGCCCCACGATCACGCTGATGCCCGGCCCGAACTCGAGCGTGGTGCGCTCGGGGAAGGACTTGAAGCCCTTGAGCGTGATCGACTTCAGGTGCATAGCGCCACCCCACGAATGGTGCTCACGGCGCCGGCTCCCGGAGCGCCGCCTGCGCGGCTTCCTGCTCGGCGTCCTTCTTGCTGCGTCCCTGACCGCGGCCGAGCTCTCGGCCGGCGATCCTGGCGCTGACCTGAAAGGTTCTGGCGTGGGGCGGGCCGTGCTCGTCGACGACCACGTAGCTCACCAGTTCTCCGCGCCGGGCCAAGCGCTCCTGGAGCGCTGACTTGAAGTCCACAGAATGCTCGATCGCGTCCGCGATCTCCGGGGCGAACGCCTCCACTACCGCCTCCGCCGTTCTCTCGTAGCCAAACTCCAGATAGCATGCGCCGATCACCGCCTCGATCACCGATGCCAGCACCCGCTCGGTGCGGATCAGCGCCGCTATGCTCGGCGCAGCCCCTGGGGGCGCAGCGGCCAGGAGCCGAGCTGGCAGGCGCAGACGCTCGGCGACGAGCCGGCATGAGCGCCCGGAGACGGCCTGCGCGCGGATCTTCGTCAGCCTGCCAGCTCCGAAGTGCTCGGCCGCCAGTCGCGGGTAGAGATGCGTGGTGACCGCGAGCGCCAGTACGCTGTCGCCGAGAAACGCCAGCCGTTCGTAGGAGTCCGAGCGTTTCGCGGTCCACGAGGAGTGCCTGAACACCGGCGCCGAGAGTTCTTCTGCCAGGGCGTCGAGCAGCTCGCCGAGCATCGATCCGGGAGCGTCGAAGTCATTGTGGACGCTCACCGCGTCGCGCTCTGAGAGCCCGGGCTTCGCGGTCACTCAGCGCCGTGGCTCGCGACCGGTGATTTCGCCGGGTCCGGCGCGCTGGCCAGCACGAACTCGACCGCTTCCCCCACCGTCAGGATCCGCGACGCCTGCTCGTCGGAGATCTTCACCCCGAAGGAGTCCTCGAGCTCTTGGACCAGCGTGTACAGGTCGAGCGAATCCGCCTCGAGATCCTCTCGGAAGCGCGTCGAGAGTTGGATCGAGGCGGGGTCCACCTGGAGCTCGTCGACCAGATGAGCCCGCGTCAGCGAGAAGATCCGCTCACGGCTGAGCGGTGGGAGCTCGTTCATCGATTCGACACCGTAGCCGTGGCCTCGGACGCGCCGAGGTGCCGATCCTCCGGCCCATCCCGGAGCGGGCGCAGCTCCCCCGACGCCCGCGCATCCGACGGCGAACGGAGCTCCCCCGACGCCCGCGCATCCGACGGCGAACTGAGCTCTCCCGACGCCCGCGCATCCGGCGGCGGGCGCAGCGCCCCCGCCGCCTGCAGGGCGGCACGGGTCGTGCCGATCACGTCCTGCGCGACGCCACGCGCGGCGACCTCGATTGCGCGGGCAAAGCCGCGGGCGGTGAATCTGCCGTGGGCGACGACCCCGAGCTGGCGCAGACCCAGCATGTACGCGCCCCCGGGACCTTCAGGGTCGATCGCTTCGCGCAGCTCGCGCACCGCCGGAGAGAGCAACCATCCGCCGGCCTTTGCCCTCGGCGAGGTCATCGCAGCGTCTCGGATCGCCCGCAAGGTCCGGGTCGATACGCCCTCGATCAGCTTCAGCGTGATGTTGCCGGTGAACCCGTCCATCACGACCACGTCCGCGCCGCCGTCGATGACCTGGGTGCCTTCGATGTTGCCGATGAAGTTCAGTCCCGTCCCGCCGGGACCCGCCAGCTGCTCGTGGGCGGTGATCACGTCGGGCGTTCCCTTGGTCGGCTCCTCGCCGTTGGAGAGCAAGGCGACGCGCGGGGCTCCGATTCCCATCACCGCCCGGGCGAATGCCGAGCCCATGTGGGCGAACTGAACGAGATGCTCGGGCCGGCAGATGACGTTGGCGCCCACATCGAGCAGCAGCACCGGCCTGGCTCCGGGGACGGGAATCGCCAGCGCCAGCGCGGGCCGGTAGATACCGCGGTCGCGGCGCAGGCTGGAGAGCCCGGCGGCCAGCGCCGCCCCCGTCGAGCCGCCGGAGACGAGCGCCGCCGCGCGCCCGTCCGCGACCGCGCGGGCGGCCTGGACGATCGACGCCGCCGGGGTCGACCGGACCGCGGCGAACGGATCCCGGGCCTTGGCGATCGATATGGGGGCATCGATCACCTGCACTCCCGCGGCGACCGAGCCGATCTCCTTCTGGGGGCCGAACAGCAGGACACCGATGCCCAGCGTCGCGGCGCGCCCTGCGCCTGCGGCCACTTCCCGGGGGCCCAGATCCGCCCCGCACGCGTCGACCGCGACCGTGATCATGGCCCGGTGCTCAGACGAGCTGGTCGCCGGCGTCCGGCACGATCACCTTGCGCCCCTTGTAGCTGCCGCAAACCGGACAGACCCGGTGCGGAAGGCGCGGGCTGTGGCACTGCGGACACGCGTTGTAGGTCGGCGCCGGCACCTTGTGCTGCGCGCGACGCTGGGCCGTGCGAGCGTGAGACTGCTTCTGCTTGGGGACGGCCATCGGCGCCGGAGGCTAGCAGTCCCGGGCGGCCGCGCATCGAGCGCGCGAGCCGGCGGGGGCGAGCACCTACTCGAACCTGATCTCCGACAGCTTCGCCCACGGCCCCTGGCCCTCGTCGTCGTGCGCGTGCTCGGAGCCTGCAGCGTTCAGGTCCGCGCCGCACGCGGCGCACAGACCGGCGCACTCCGACCGGCACAGGAGCGCCGCGGGGAGCGCAAGCGCGAGGGCGTCTCGCGCCCAGGCGCGCAGGTCGAGAATCCCACGCCGAACGTAGGGCGAATTCAGCTCGTCGATCTCCCTAGGCTGGCGCTCGTCAATCTGCTGGGGCTGGGAGACCTCGCGCGTGTCCACGGCTGAGGAGATCTGCGCGGCCTGCAGGCATCGCATGCAAGGTCCGGCCACGGCCGCCCCGAAGCGCAGCCGGAGCACGTATCCATCGCCGCCCGTCCGTGAGATGTCCAGGTGCACGACGATCCGGGCCGGCTCGACGTGGTAACGCTCGCCGCTGAGCAGAAAGGGATCGATCTCAACCTGAAGCTCTAACCGTCGTCCTTCTCCGGCACTCAGGCGCAGCGCTCCGAGATCGAAGTTGTCGGCCCTCGCAGCCACGCTTCCAGGATAGCGTCGTGCCACGCGCGAACCCGGACCAGGCCCCCCTCGAAACCCAAAACCAGCCCGCTCGTCGAAACCCAAAACCACCCGCCACGCGCGAACCCGGACCAGGCCCCTCACCGACCCGCTCCAGCCCGGTTCAAATCCCCAACCACCCCTCATGCATGCGCTGACGTGATCCAGCAGCGATCATACGCGGAGTGTCGAACTGGTTTCTGACCTACGGCTTCGCCGACGTGCTTGGCGGACTTGTCATCGGGGCGTATCCGGTCGACCGCGACGACGTCGGGATGCTCGAGCGGATGGGGATCGAGCGCGTCCTGAATCTGGTGGCCGAGGAGGAGTACAGAGCGGGAGAGCGCGAGGAAGTCGAGGCTGCGTTCGCGGCCGCGGGAATCGAGGAGCATCGCCTGAGCCTGACCGACTACGGCGGACTGCCCCCCGAGGAGATCGAGGCCGCTGTGCAGGAGGTGCTGGCGTGGCTGAACGACGGCCGGCTGACCTACGTCCACTGCCGGGCGGGCTGGCAACGCTCGGCGGCGGTCGCGGCCGGTGTCGTCGCCCTGCGCGACGACATCGACATCGATGATGCGCTCGAGCACGTCCAGGCACGCAAGCCATCGGCCGATCCCCTCCCCCACCAGCGTGAGGACCTACGACGCTGGTGGGCAGAGCGCCACGGCGATGACGGGCCTACTCCGCCGCCCGAAGCCTCCGCGCCGTGAGCTCGCCTCCGGGTTCGTCGTCGTGGTCGTTTTGGAGTACCAGCTCCGGGACGTGCACGTTCCGCGCGCTGAGGGTCACCTGCTCAAGCGGCACCAGCTCCCGTCCGGCCGCGGCCGAGCCGTGCTCGGCAAACCGCCGCGCACCGGGCAGGACCCGCGCCTCGTAGGAGCCCACCGTCTCGTTGTAGGCCACGACCGCGCCGTTCAGCTTCTTGCCCAGCGACGACAGCAGCCCCGAGAGCTTGACCAAGCGCCCGTGCAGCTCCCGGCCGAGCTCCGAGATCGCCTGAGCCGACTCCGCCACCCGTTCCTGCTGCCATCCGTAGGCCACGGCGCGGAGCATCGCCAGCAGCGTCGTCGGCGTCGCGATCAACACCCGCCGCGCCATCGCGTCCTCGATCAGGGCTGGATCCACTTCCAGGGCGGCGCCGTACAGATGCTCGCCCGGAAGGAACAGCACGACGAAATCCGGCGCGCTGTCCAGACCGGCCCAGTACGCCTTGTCAGCCAGCGCCTTGACGTGCTTTCGCAGCAGCCTGGCGTGGTCACGCAGGTGACCTACACGTGCGTCCTCATCGCGGGCCTCGTAGGCATCAAGGACCCCCTGCAGTGGCGCCTTGGCGTCAACCACGACCTGCTTTCCCCCGGGCAGGCTGACGATCAAATCCGGACGTAGCGTCGACTCTTCGCCGCTCAGCGAGGACTGCTCAAAGAAGTCGCAGTGCTTGACCATCCCCGCGAGCTCCACCACATTACGCAGCTGCATCTGTCCCCATTGCCCGCGGGCGTTTGGCTTGCGCAGCGCCGTCACCAGCGCGCCCGTCTCCGTCCGCAGCTTCTCTCCCGTCTCGGCCAGCATCTTCAGCTGCTGATCCAGACGCCCCCGTGACTCGCGACGCTCCTGATCCAGCGCCAGCAGCTGACCGTCCACGCGTCCGAGCTGCTCGCGCAGCGGTGCGACCAACCGTTCGACGGCATGCTGGCGGCGTTCCTCCTCGCCCGTCGCCTGCGCTCGGGCGGTCTCCAGCTGCGCACGGGTCAGCTCCGCGAGCTGCGCCATGCTGGACTGCAGCGCATCCGCGCTCAGCGCCTTGAACGAAGCCGAGAGTCGCTCCTGGGCCTCGCTCAGCGTGGCGAGCCGTTCCTTCGCCCGGGCGCGCTCGTGGTCGAGATCGGAGCGGGCTTGGATCAACTCCCGTTCGAGTTCGCCCGCGCGGACGGCCTCGGACGCCAGCGAGCTCACCCGCGCCCGTAGCGCGAGCGCGAGTAGCGCGGCACCGACGATCAAGCCAAGCAGTAACCAGAGCGCACTCATCGCAGTCAGCCAGGATGGCGCGCGTCGCGGACGGAACCGGACTAAACCCGCGCCGGCTAGACAAATCCCGCCCAAACGAGGCCCAGGTGGCCGAACCGTGACCATCTGAGCCCGAGGGGTGGGCTCAGATGGCGTCAGTTCGGAGTGGTGAGATCTGCGGTGCGACAGCGAAGACCGCAACTGCCAGAATCGGTCGATGCCGGCCGATCTTGTCCGCCGCCGGGTGGTGGTTCACGGGCGGGCTCAGGGCGTTTTCTCCCACGACTCCACGCGGGAGTGCGCTCTCGCGCCTAGCCCGTCTCGCGACGTTGATCGACGCGCCACACCGTGCCGCGGCGCTCGTACTCGAGCTCCTGCTCTAAAGCAAGCGCAGCACGAGCTCCAAATAGGCGCTCGGCCAGCCACAGCGCCAGGTCGAGACCGGAGGTCACTCCGGCGGCGGTGATCAGGTCGCCGTCGTCGACCACCCGTGCGTTGATCACCTGCGCACCGGCGGCGCGGAGATCGTCGAGGGCAACGTGATGAGTCGTGGCCGGCCGGGCGGTGAGCAGCCCGGCCGCCACCAGCAACATCGCGCCGGTGCAGACCGAGGCGACCAGCGTCCCGGCCGCATGGCGCCGCGCGATCGCCGCCGGCAGTGCACCATGGGCAAGCTCCGCCCGCACACCGGCGCGAGCGCCGTCAGCCCAGCCACCGCCGGGGACGACGAGCACCTGTGGACGTTCGGAGAGCCGCTCGGGCGCCTCTACCACGGCCCCATGAGCCGCCGTAACCTGGTCTGGGCCAGCCAGCGTGACGAGCGCCACCTCGACCTCGCAACCCTGGCGTCGCAGGTTCGAGAGCACCTCGTACGGAGCGATCGCATCAAGCTCGTCAAAGCCGGCGAACAGGATAATCTCAATCCGCATAGGGCGGATCATGCCCGACGCCGAGAAGACCTGCCTCGGCACGCTTCGCTCCGCGGGTGCCGGGCGTTCAGGAAACTTCGGCCGGCTCGTCCTTACCGGCGAGCCTGTCGCGCCCGCGCTGGACGGCGGCGATGAACTTGGTGAGGTTGACCTCGAGCGTACCCAGGATCTCGTCGGCGTAATCCTCGGCGCCGAGGCGGATCTCGCGCTCTCGCGCACGGGCGTCCTCGATGATGTCCTCGGCAGCGCGCTCGGCCTGCTTGGTGACCTCTTCCTCTGAGATCAGGCGCTCCTGGCGCTCGCGCCCCTCCTTGACGATCCGCTCGGCCTCGCGCTTGGCTTCGGCGAGCATCTCCTGACGCTCCTTGACAATCCAGCGCGCCTGCTTGATCTCCTCCGGGATCGTGGCGCGCATCTGATCGAGGATGTCGTAAATCTCCTCCTTGTCCACGCGAACCTGATCGGTCAGCGGGACCGGCTTGGCGTTGTGGACGAGATCGTCCAGCTTGTCGATGAGTACCAGGACGTCCATCTAGAAGATCTTCCTCTGTTCGTCAGCGGCCGAGGCGTTCCTTCAAGGCCCTGGCCACCTCCTCGGGGACGAGATCATCGATGTCGCCGCCAAACGTGGCGAGTTCCTTGACTCCGCTCGAGCTAAGGAAACTGTACTTGGGCGAGGCCATCAGGTAAACGGATTCGACATCGGGCGCCTGCCTGCGGTTGAGCTGATTCATCTCCAGCTCGTACTCGAAGTCCGAAATCGCGCGCAGACCCTTGACAATCGCCAGTGCGCCGCGCGTGCGGGCAAAGTCCACCACCAGCGTACCGAACGGCTCCACCTCGACGTTGGCCAGCTTACGCGTCGCCTCCTTGACGAAGCTGACGCGCTCCTCGGCGGTGAACACCGTCTCACCCTTGCGCCAGGTCAGACTCACGACGCCCACGATCACCATGTCGTAGATCGCGGACGCACGGGTGATCACGTCGAGATGGCCGAAGGTGACCGGATCGAAGGTGCCGGGACAGATTGCGGTGCGGTTATCGGGAGCCGTCGCCATGGAGGTGGTGGAAATGGTGGATCTGGATCATCGTGTCTCCGTAGCAGCGTTCGTCGATCAAGCCAATCAGCGCCAGATCGAGCTCCAGCGGCGCTCGACGGTCACTCTCGGCGACCACGCGGGCGCCCGGGGCGAGCACCGGCACCAGAGCCCCCGCGAGCTGCTGGCCGAGCCGGCTCGCGTGGCGATATGGGGGATCGAGGAATACGAGATCGTATTGACGAGCGCCGATCCGTGCCTGCTCGAGGAACGCGAGGGCCGGTTGACGGCGCACCTCGGCAGCAGATCGAGCGAATCCAAGTGACTCAAGGTTACGCCGGATCGCCGCCGCCGCCCGGGCCGAGGAGTCCACCAAAGTGGCCTCAGCAGCTCCGCGGGACAACGCTTCGATGCCCAGCGCTCCCGACCCCGCGAACAGGTCGAGCACCCGCGCGCCCTGCACGGTGACGAGGATCGAGAACAGCGCCTCCCGGACGCGCTCTGGGGTAGGGCGGGTGACGCCTCCGGACGGAGGCCTCAGCGTGGCGCCGCGTCGGGACCCCCCGATCACCCGCATCCGATCACGCCCCCCACCACCAACCCCCCGATCACCCGCATCCGATCACGCCCCCACCACCAACCCCCCCCCGATCACCCGCAGCCGATCACGCCTGCAGCCGATCACGCGCGCAGCGGGGCCTGCGCCTCGGCGCCGAAGGCGCTCGTGAGCGCGTCGGCGAGCAGCGCGTTGTCGGGCCGCGCAAGCCCTGGGTCCTCGGCGGTGATTCGCTCCGCGTGCGAGCGGGCGCGCTCGAGCAGCGCGGCGTCCCGGGGCAGCTCGGCGACCTTGAGCTGCGCCAGTCCGTGTTGCCGGGTGCCGACCAGCTCGCCCTCGCCGCGCAGCTCGAGATCGATCTCCGCGAGCTCGAAGCCGTCGCTGTGGGACGCGAGCGCACGCAGCCGCGGGGAGCCCTTGTCCCCGAACAGCAGGCACACCGAGTCGTGGGCACCACGCCCGATCCGGCCGCGGAGCTGGTGCAGCTGGGAGATGCCGTAGCGATCGGCGTCCTCGACCAGCATCACGGTCGCATTCGGGACGTCGATCCCAACCTCGATCACCGAGGTCGCGACGAGCACGTGCGCGGCGCCGGAGGCGAACTGCGCCATCGCGGCCTGCTTGGCCCTCGGCCGCAGCTGACCGTGCAGCAGCACCACGTTGAAGTCACGCAGCTCGCCGCGGCGCAACCGCTCGAACTCTGTCGTCGCGGCGCGCACCTGCAGCAGTTCTGACTCCTCCACCAGCGGGCAGACCACGAACGCCTGTCTTCCGGCCCGCAGCTCCTCGCGGATTCGGTCGTAGGCGCGGGTGCGCTCGCGCTCGGTGGCGCAGACGAAGGTCCGGATCGGCCGGCGGCCGCGGGGAAGCTCGCGCAGCAGCGTGAAGTCGAGATCCCCGTAGCCCGCCAGCGCGAGGGTCCGCGGAATCGGCGTCGCGGTCATGTGCAGCATGTGGGGCCTCGCGTCGGTGCCACCACCCGGCGGCGCCCCGCTCGCCCCGGCGCCGGCACCCGGCGGCGGCTTGACCGCCTTGTCATCCAGCGCCGCCCGCTGGCGCACGCCGAAGCGGTGCTGCTCGTCGACCACCGCCAGGCCCAGCGAAGCGAATCGCACCGTCGCCTCGATCAGCGTGTGCGTGCCGACGATCAGCGACAGCTCCCCGCTGGCGAGCTTGCCGAGCAGGTCGGCGCGGCGCCGGGCGGTGCTCGAGCCGGTGAGCAGCCCGGCGCGCACGGTCTCGCTGCCCAGCAGCGACTGAATCGTGGCGAAGTGCTGCTCGGCAAGGGTCTCGGTGGGTGCCATCAGCGCCCCCTGCCAGCCGTGCTCGATCGCGCGCAGCAAGGCGTACAGCGCCACGACCGTCTTGCCGGAGCCGACCTCCCCCATCAGCAGCCGCTGCATCGGTGCCGGACGCGCCAGGTCTCGGTCGATCGCCTCCACGGCGCGCTGCTGGTCGCCGGTGAGGGCAAACGGCAGAATCGTCGTCAACCAGCGCACGGTCAGCCCACGCCCGCCGTCGAGGACCGGCGCGGCGCCGGCGTAGCGGCGCATCGAGCGCCGCCGGAGCATCGCGAGCTGCAACAGCAACAGCTCGTCGAGCGCCAGCCGGCGCCGTGCCAGCTCGACTTCAAGCTCGCGGTGGGCGGCGGGAAAGTGCGCCGCGGCCAACGCGGCACCGCGGTCGGGCAGGCGTTCGGTCACCCGCAGCCGGGCCGGCAGCGGCTCGAGCACGTCGCCCAGCGCGCCGGCGTGGGTCCGCACCAGTGCGAGGATCTGAGTCGAGGAGAGACCCTCGGTGGCGGGGTAGTGGGCGACTGCGTCTCCGGCGGCGACCGCCTCGGCGGTACGCGCGTGGGCCTGAACCTGAAAGCGGCTCCGCGTCTGCAGCTTGCCGTGCAGCACGAGCCGCGTGCCGGGCGGATACCTCGACACCAGCCACGGCTGATTGAAGAACGTCACCTTGAGCTGCCCGGTCTGGTCGGCAACGGTGGCCTCGACCAGCGGGCGCATGCCCCGGCGGCGCACCGACCGCGACGCGATGCTCCTGACCTGGACGACCATCGTCGCGGTGTCGCCGGGCGAGAGCTCCGCGACGGCTCGCGCCTCGCGACGGTCCCGGGGCAGGTGCTCGAGCAGGTCCGCGATCGTGTGCAGGCCGAGCGTCTGAGCCGCGTGCTGGGCTCTGGCACCCTCCACGCGCAACGAGGCCCGCAGCCGCGAGGGGCGTGGATAGCGGATCGGGGCGGCGCGCAGCTCGGCGTCGTCGAGCGGGCGGAGACTGGCGAAGCCCGTGGCGTTCATCTGATCGCCAGGATGATGACCGGGACAGCGGTCGGTTCTGATCACCGGGACGACGGTCGGTTCACTTGATCACGGGCGGTGACCCGGGAGGGCGGCGGCCGGCCAGCCCACGGTCACGCTTGCGCGACCGCGGTCACTCAGCCGACAGCAGCCACCAGTAGCTCTCCTGGCCACCTTCCGAGAGCTCGACCTCGACCTCTCCGTCGACGAGCGTCCGGACCGTGGCGTCATCGAGCGGCGCGTGCGCGCCTCGCAGGCAGGTGATCAGCTCGGCATTCTCGGCCAGCTTCGCCAGCACCCCGCGGAGGGCCTCCCCGGGCGTTCCCCAGGCGACGACCCGCTCCTCGACGAAGCCGACCGCGTCGCCCGCGCGGAAGCGCCCATGCGCGTCCTCGCGCGCGGCCGGCGCCACCGCGCCGGTGCGCACTCGCTCGAGCATTCCCGTCATCGCCGCCGCGTTCTGGTGCGCGCCGACGCTCGGGTCGAGGCTCACGACCACGGCCAGGCCAGCCTGCTGCGAGCGCGACGGGACCACGCACACTGTCTTGTCCGAGAGCTCGGCGGCGCGCTCGGCGGCCATCACCACGTTGGGACTGTTGGCCAGCACCAGCACCTCCTCCGTCCCGATCGCGTGGATCGCGGCCAGGAGGTCGTAGGTCGAAGGGTTGAATGTCGGCCCGCCGTCGAGCGCCTGCGCGCCGAAGCCCTGAAATAGCCCGCGCATGCCCGCGCCGGAGATGATCGCCAGGGCACCGCACACTGCCGACGGGCCCCGGCGCGCGAGCCGGTCAGCCTGCCGGCTGACCTGGTCGTGCATGTCGGCAACGTCGAGATGGGACACCACGCCCGCGTCGGCGAACAGCGCCGTCGCGGCGTCTGGGTCGTCGGTGTGGACGTGGACCTTGAGCGTGGTCTGATCGCCGACGACGAGCACCGAGTCGCCGAGCTGCTCCAGCGCCTCGATGAACCGGCGCGGGTTGAGCAGCTCGCCGGTGAGGGCAAAGTTGGTGCAGTACCGATAGGTGAGGGAGGAGTGCTGGGGATGGGTGACGCGCGCGGGCGGATGATGCTCCAGCGGCGGTGGTTCGGTTCCACGCAGTGCTCCGACGATCCCCGCCAGCAGCACCGTGAGCCCGTAGCCGCCGGCGTCGACGACGCCGGCCTCGCGGAGCACGGGGAGCAGCTCGGGTCCCCGCTTGACCGAATCCTGGCCGGCGTCGAGCGCGCGTTCGATCACGGCGGCGATCAGCTTGTTCTGCTGCTCGGCGGTCGCGTCCGGGCCCAGGTGCCCATCCTCGGGGTGGGCCAGGTCGGACGCTACGCGATGGGCCATCTCCCGCACGACCGTCAGGATCGTTCCCTCCGCCGGATCGCGCACCGAGCCGTAGCCCTGATCGGCGGCCCGGGCCAGCGCGGCCCCGATCAGCACCGGGTCCACCAACTCGCCGGGACGGCTCGCGAGCTCCTCGGCGGCGCCCCGGATCAGCTGGGAGAGGATCACCCCTGAGTTCCCGCGCGCCCCGAGCAGCGCCGCCCGGGCCACCGACGCGACGATCTCGTCGCGGCCGATGTCGTCGATCGTCCGATCCTCCGAGGCGGCTTCGAGCCGGTCGAGCTCCTGCAGCACGGCTCGCATCGTGAGCACCATGTTGTCTCCCGTGTCGCCGTCGGCGACCGGGAACACGTTCAAGTCGTTGACCTCCTGGCGACGGGCCTCGAGCGCCGCCACGCCGGCTTCGACGAGCGCCCGAAATCGAACGATGCTTGGGTCCGACACCCCCGCGAGCAGGCTGATCAGCGCGCTTTGGTGATCTTGCCGGCCTTCAGGCAGCGGGTGCACACGTACACGCGGCGAGGCGTCCCGGAGTCGTCGATCCGCACGCGCTGCAGGTTAGGATCGAACCGCCGCTTGGTGGCGACCATCGAGTGACTGCGGCTGTTACCGAACGCCGGACCCTTCGCGCAGACGTGACAGATCCTGGGCACAGCGCGCGAGTATACGGGTTGGGATCGGCTGCCCCGGGATTCGAGGGAGCTCTAACTCGGATTCCCAAACAGCGAATGGGCACCTGTTTGGGTGGTCAGGAGAACTGGAAGCGTAGGGGCCGGTTCTCCCACCACGGGATCGGTAGGTCGGGGAGCTCGGCGGTGCGCATGATCGGGC
>JBPCRJ010000110.1:0-3334 GCA_050996975.1 Solirubrobacteraceae bacterium
CGACGGGGTCGTTCTCGACGCGGGTCGATAGCACCGGCGGCACTGCGTCGTTCCGCGACACCTCTCGCCCTGGAACGGGTGGTGCGGTGATCGTGGCGCGCGCCTGGCAGTTCGGCGATCCCGCGTCGGGCGCAGCGGACAGCTCGACTGCCGCCGCGCCGGTTCACCGCTTCTCGACGCCGGGCAGCTACTCGGTCATCCTGACCGTCGTCGACGCGAACGGGCTGTACTCGACCAGCACGAATGCTGTCATCGTGCCCGGCCCGTAGACGACGCGCCGGGTTGACCACCCCTCGCGAGCTCGAACGTGGCCAGCACACCGGAGAGCTCCTGGGCCAGGCGCTCGGGGGGCTTTCGCCCTGGCTGGATGACCGAATACAGGCAGCATGGCCTGCCGGCGTCGGTGAAGAAGCGCTGGCATCCGAGCTGCCCGCGGCGCGCGACCTGGAGCTGATTGGGGCGAAACTCGATGGCGCGCAACGAGCTCGGACGCCCCGAGGGCGAGAACAGGCCATGCCCGGGGCGGACCGTCTCATCGACCCGGTACTCGATCAGCGCGGCGAACGCGTCGCCTGAGCGCATACGGGCGGTCGCGGCGGCGCCGAAGTCGCCGTCGTGCTCGGCGAGGGGGAAGGTCGCCACGTGCAGGATCGGCGCGGCGCCCGCGCGAGCGAAGATCCGCGCCTCCCAGCCGGCGGGGGCATCGACCGAGCGACCGTGGCCCACGACCCTCATAGCAGGCGACCGTGGCCCGCAACCCTCATGCCAGCGCCCAGATCACGCCGCCCAGCAGGCCCAGCTCGAGCACCGCGACCGCACCCCGGCTCACCGGTTCCAGCTGGCCCAGGCGCCGGTGCAAGGCGAGCAACCGCGCAGGTTCGCGAGCTGCCCGCGCGGGCAGCAGCGATGCGGCTCTCACGGCGCCGAACGTGGCGCCGATCAGGGCTCCGGTCAGGGGACTGGCGCACAGCACAGCCACGGCGGCGGTCGCGTAGATCGCCGCTGAGGTGACGATCGTCACGACGCCGAGGCCGAGCTGAGCTCCGAACGCGACGCCGTAGACCCAGCCGCGGTAGCGGGCCAGCCACTCCTCGTCGACCTGCCGGCGCGAGCTGGGCAGGCGCCCGCGCAGGGGTGTCGCGTCGAACAGCAGCGCCGTGGCCAGCACGGCGATCACCGCGAGCGCCCGCCAGCTCGAGTCGCCGGGCAGCAACGAGCCAAGCGCGCCACAAGCCGCGCCCGCAGCCGTGCCGGCACCGACGCTGCCGAGCGCGAACGCGGTCGCTGTCACCCGCCATCTGAATCCGCGGCTCCGCTCCCCGAGCGGAGTGATGCTCGCGAGCATCGACTGACCTCAGGGCGACCAGGCCGCGCGCACGCCACCCAGGAGCCCGAGCAGACAACCCACGAGCGCCAACGCGGCGTCGCTCACGCCCGTCCACCGCCGGCCGAGGGCTGCTCGGAGGGGATCGCCGAGCGCTGCTCGGAGGGGTAGAGGCTGGGATGCCCCGCCGTGATGCCCGCCCGCGCCAGCGCGTCCTCCGCGCGGGCGGCGCGCTCGGAGGTGCTACGCCGTCCTGGTCCCCCAGCGGCGTCCCGCTGAACATCGGACGTGGCCTGCTCGACCAGCGTCAGCATCTGCTTCCAGCTCGTCGCGCTCCCCCGGCCGGCGATCCGGCCGGAACGCCCGCCGGCCAGGACAAAATGCGGCGAACCGGGGATCGAGTAATCGCGCCACGCCGCCGTGGACATCAACACCTCGTGCCCGGCGGGCGCGAGCGCTTCCAAGCGGGTCACGCTCTCAGACTCGGGCCCCTTGGTGACGATCACGAGCCGCGTGCCGGTCGGGACAAGCGCCTCGCCGCTTCGAAGGCTCGCCCACAGCGGGGCGCACGAGCTACAGCCGCTGCCCAGGAACGCCAGCAGCGTGCTCGGTGAGCCCGGCCCGAGTGCCAGCTTGGCGGCGTCGCCCGTGAGCGTCTGTCCGACAAGGTCATGGGCGGGTGCGCCCGTGGCGAGCGCAGCCGGCGACGGCGGCGTAGCCGCTCCCGCCGGGTCGCGGTCCTCGATCGCCGCGAGCCGGCGCAGGATCTCGGCGTGGCTGCGCAGCAGTGCCACGACGAACACGGCCAGGAGTGCCAGCAGCACGCTCTGGCCGATCACCACCACGAGCGTGGTGCTCACCTCAGACGCCTCCCGCGCCCGCCAGCTCGATCGCGCGAGGCTTTAGGCAGGGAACGTCATGGCCGCATACCGCGTTATCGACGCTGACCGACGAGGAGCAGTGCAGCCCGGGGATCGAGCCGGGGTTCTGGCAGGTGACCATCCGGCAGACAACCTCGGTCGTGCCCGGGATCTGCGGATTGCACTGTCCGTAGCGAAACACGTTGCAAGCCACCCGCCGCTCCGAGCAGCGGCCGTTGGCACAGTGGCAGCCACCGGGGAAGTGATGCCCGGGCAGGCGATTGCAGTCCACGTAGTAGCGCACCCCCTGATCCGAGCAGAGCTGGCTCCCCCGATAATCCGTGCACATCCACCAGCCCCCCGGGAACGTGCCACCGGGACAGCTGTTCAAGCCGTGGTTGATCTCGCAGCAGAACGCCGTGTAACCGTCGGTGCACAGCCCCCCCGAGCAACTCGACGGACTGATCGCCGCCAGCGCCGAGCCCGGATACAGGAGGTAGCGCAACGGCGCCACGCAGAGCGCCGACCCTGCGACCGCGATCCGCAGCAGAGCCGTACGCCGCGAGCAGCGCCGCTCCAGAAACAACGCCGAGGAGCCCACCAGACGCTCGCCGATGACGCCCGGCCTGGCCGCCATGGCTCCATCGAAAGCGGATCGCCAGAGCGCCGCGGCAAGGCACGCTCCGATCCCGATCGCGACCGCCACGCCAGGATCGCTGCCCGCCAGCGCCACCGGACTCCGCGGGGCCAGCGCCGCCACTCCGGCCGCTGCCAATGCAGAGGCGCCCGTCAGCGTGACGCGCCGCCCCGGTGACGCTGGCCCGCGGCCGGGCTGCTCGCCGAAGCAGCCACAACCACCGTGCTCCGCCCGCGCCCTCATCAGCCCATGCGCCGCGCTGAAACCCGCGAACAGCGCCGCCAACCCGAGCGAGGACACGCGCGTCGGCAGGACGAGCGCGGCCAACGCGAGGGCGACCTCGCCCGCCCCGAGCCAGCGCACAACCCGCCCGGAATCGAGCCCTACAGGCACCGTCAGCGTACGCGAAGCGGCCGAGGGATGACGCAGCTTCGACGCTCCCGCCCACGCCAGCACGCCAGCGAGCGTCGCCAGAAGCCCCGTCGCGAGCACCGTGACGAACATCATCCTCGG
>JBPCRJ010000145.1:0-29558 GCA_050996975.1 Solirubrobacteraceae bacterium
TGCGCCCCTGCTGGGACTGCTGGGCGTAGACGTCGTTGATGTGCAGCGGATGATGGTTCATCGTGATCAGGCAGAACAGGTGGTCATCGGCCTCGGTCACCGTCTTGGCGGGCCAGTGCTTGTACACAGCCCCCACCTCGAACTCCTCCAGGTAGCGGCCGTAGGGATGGGCGCCGCTGGCTTCACGCGCGGCCTGTCCGGTTTCAACGTTCGTCATCGCATCTCCTGAGGGTGTCGCCGGAGGCCGGAGGATGCCAGGCTGCGGGCGATCGGCGCGCTCAGCGCACCGCAGGCCTCCGGTGAGCCTGACGGTTCTCGCCCGCGTGGCGCTGTCCATATCGTCTAGCGTCCGCCGCCGACCAACAGGAGAAACCACGTGCGAAACCCCCGCGCCTTCGTCAAGCCGCTTGCGATCGGTGCCCCCGATCCGGTGCTCGAGATCCCGCTCACGCCCAGTCGGATGATCCACTTCTTCGACCCGAGCAACGAGAAGATGGCGACCAAGCTGCCCGAGCTCGCCGCCAAGACCGACATCCTGCTCGGCAACCTCGAGGACGCCGTGTCGGTGGAGAAGAAGATCCCCGCGCGCGAGGGCTTGGTGAAGATCGGCCAGGAGATCGACTTCGGCCAGGCGGCGCTGTGGACGCGGGTGAACAGCCTCGAGTCGCCGTGGATCCTCGATGACCTGACGACGCTGGTGAGCGAGATCGGCGACAAGCTCGATGTGGTGATGATCCCCAAGGTGGATGGACCCTGGGACATCCACTACGTCGACCGGCTGTTGGCCCAGCTCGAGGCGAAGGCCGGCCTGGACCGCCCCATCCTGATCCACGCGCTGCTGGAAACGGGCCTTGGGATGGTGAACGTCGAGGAGATCGCCGCCGCCAGCCCGCGGATGCAGGGGATGAGCCTCGGCCCCGCGGACCTCGCCGCGTCGCGGCGGATGAAGACGACGCGCGTCGGCGGCGGTCACCCCGGCTATCGCGTGATCAACGATCCCGATCCGGACAATCCTGACGCGCCCCGCCCGAGCTCACAGCAGGACCCGTGGCACTACACGATCGCGCGGATGGTCGACGCCTGCACCTCGGCGGGGATCCTGCCGTTCTACGGACCGTACGGCGACATCCGCGACGTGCAGGGCTGTGAGGCCCAGTTCCGCGCCGCGTTCCTGCTCGGCTGCGTCGGCACGTGGTCGCTGCACCCGGTGCAGATCGAGATCGCCCGCAAGGTCTTCAGCCCCGAGCCCGACGACGTGCGGTTCGCCAAGAAGGTGATCGCGGCGATCCCCGACGGTCGCGGCGTCCACATGATCGACGGCAAGATGCAGGACGACGCCACCTGGAAGCAGTGCCAGGTGATGGTCTCACTGGCCGAGATGCTCGCCAGCAGGGACCCGGAGCTGGCTGAGGCCTACGGCTTCGATCGGCCACCGGCCGCGGCATGAGCGCGATCTTGCCGGTGCGGCTTACGGCAGGAGTGTCAGCGCTGCACAATGGCGGAGCTTGACCGCACCGAAGTGCCTACGGTCCAGCGTCACGACATGAGGCGTCGCCAGCCGCTAACGCGATCACCGAAGCGTCGGTCCCCCCGAGGGGCAAGTCCGCCTACTGCTCGACGAGCTCGGCGATGCGGTCGAAGTCCTCAGGCGTCGGCCCCTCGACGTCGAGCGTGCCGAGCCCGCGCAGGAAAGCGGCTTCCGCGCCCGCCCCGAGCCTTCGACCTACGGTAGACCTACACACCGACCGTGACCATCGTATGTATATTCCCAATGATGAGACGCATCCAGATCCATCTCGAGGAAGCCCTCGACGATGCCGCCGCCGCGGAGGCCGCGCGGCGAGGTGTCTCGAAGGCCGCCCTGATCCGCATGAGCCTTGCGCACGTCGTAAAGGTCGAGCGGGGCGAACACGATCCCTGGACGGAGATCGACGGCTGGTTGGACGACGACCCCGTGGCTGACATCGACGGCGTCATCTATCGAGACCCCCACAGCTCGTGAGGTTCGCCGACACCAGCTTCTGGTTCTCGCTGCAGGAGCGACGAGATCGTCATCACGTGGAGGCGAGCGCACTCGCGAGGACTGGGCGAGATCGGATCGTGACCTCCAACCATGTGCTCGGGGAGACCTGGACGTTGCTGCGGCGCCGTTCGTCGCACCACGCCGCGGTTGGCTTCCTCGATCGCCTGGCCCGCTTGCCCAGGCTCGAGACGGCGTTCGTCACCGCCGCGGTCGAGGCCGAGGCTTGGCGCTGGCTCCGCCGCCACAACGAACGCGAGTACTCATTTGTCGACGCGACGAGCTTCGCCGTCATGCGGCGTCGTCGGATCAGCGAGGCGCTGGCGTTCGACGGAGATTTCGCGGCGGCCGGCTTTGTGGAGCTGCGACCACGATGACGCGAGTGCACCACGGCACCAGCCCGGGCGCTTCACAGTGCCTCGGCCACGGAGCCAG
Source organism: Solirubrobacteraceae bacterium (assembly GCA_050996975.1). GTDB lineage: Bacteria > Actinomycetota > Thermoleophilia > Solirubrobacterales > Solirubrobacteraceae > Palsa-465. Next base: position 2,456 of record JBPCRJ010000145.1, read on the forward strand.
ACCCGACGAGACGCTAGCCCACGACTTCCTGGTCCGCCACATGAACTAGGGTTTCTGCTCTCGCCATGCGCTTCTTCGAGTACGAATCGCGGACGATCGTCGCGAAGGCCGGGATCCCGATGTCCCAGCACGGCTTCGCCACCTCCCCCGAGGACGCCCGGAGGATCGCGGAGGAGATCGCGGGGCCGGTCGTGGTCAAGTCCCAGGTGCTCACCGGCGGGCGGATGAAGGCCGGCGGCGTGCAGTTCGCCGACACTCCGGCGCAGGCCGCGAGCCACGCCGAGAGCATCCTCAAGCTCGAGATCGGCGGCCACAGGCCGCGCGGGGTGCTGGTCGACTCGCGCGCGGAGGTCAAGCACGAGTACTACGCCGGGGTGGTGTGGGACGGCCTGCGCAAGCGCCCGGTGATGCTGTTCTCCGACATGGGCGGGATCGAGATCGAGGAGGTCGCGCGCGAGCATCCCGAGCACGTCGCCCGCGCGAGCTTCTCGACGCTGCGCCCGTTCGCCGACTGGCGGGCCAAGCAGGTCATCGCCTCGCTGGGAATCACGGGCCGGGCACTGACCCGCCTCACGCCGATCCTCGCCCGGCTCTCCCGGCTGTTCCTGGCCTACGACATGACGCTCGCGGAGATCAACCCGCTGGGCGAGCTGCCGGACGGTTCGTTCATCGCCCTCGACGCGCACATGGACATGGAGAACGAAGCGCGGCCCCGCCAGCAGGCGCTGCTACAGGAGCTCGGGGTCGGCAACGAGGAGACCCGCCAGGCGCGCGAGCCCACGCCGTTCGAGCTCGCGGGCGAGCGGGTCGACGCGCAGGACCACCGCGGCGTGGCGGGCAACGTGACCGAGTTCGACGGCAACCTCGGGCTGGTGATCGGCGCGGGCGGTGGGTCGCTGACCCTGTTCGACGCCGTCCGCGCCCATGGCGGCGCCCCCGCCAACTACTGCGAGATCGGCGGCAATCCGTCCGTGCGCAAGGCCTGCGGCCTGGCCAAGCTCGTGCTGCAGAAACCGGGCGTGGACAAGATCGCCGTGATGATGTCGATCGTGTCCAACACCCGCGTGGACATCGTCGCCCGCGGGGTGATCAAGGCGTGCGTGGAGCTCGGCTATGACCCCGCCGAGAAGATCGCGATCTTCCGCATCCCCGGGGCGTGGGAGGAGGAGGGCTTCAAGATCCTCAGGCACTACGGCGTGCCCTACGCCGACCGGAGCGTGTCGCTGCACGAGGCCGCGCGGCGGGCGGTGGAGACGATCGGGGGAAGTTCGATCGGGCCGGGAGTGGGACCTTCGGGGGCCGCCCGGAGAGCCGGAGCCACCCCACAAAACCATTAAGAATGTCAATCCTCGTCGACCACACCACGACGTTCCTCGTCCAGGGGATCACCGGCCGCGAGGCGGTCAACCTGACGCGTGAGTGCCTGGACTACGGGCAGGGGGCCAAGATCGTCGGCGGCGTCACGCCGGGACGCCTCGGCCGGGACGTGCACGGCGTCCCGGTGTTCGACACGGTCGCGCAGGCCGTCGAGCATCACGGCGGACCGATCTACGGCTCGGTCGTGACCGTCCCCCCCGCGTTCACCAAGGACGCCGTGTTCGAGGCGCTCGAGAACGGCGTGCAGCTCATCGTGATCGTCACCGAGCGGATCCCGCGCCGCGACGTCGCCGAAATGGTCGAGCTCGCGGGCGAGCGCGGTGCGCGGATCATCGGCCCCAACTGCCTGGGGATCATCGTCCCCGACGTGATCAAGATGGGCGGGATCGGCGGCCCCGCGCGCGACGCGGCCAAGTCCTACCGCCCCGGCCCGGTCGGGGTGATCTCGCGCTCGGGCGGGATGACGACCGAGATGTCCTCGACGCTGAGTGCCGCCGGCCTCGGCCAGTCGACCGCGGTCTCGATCGGCGGCGACGCGATCATCGGCTCGAGCTACGCGGAGCTGATGGCGCTGTTCGAGGCCGACCCCGACACGGAGGCGATCGTGATCTACACCGAGCCGGGCGGGCGGATGGAGGCCGAGCTCGCCCGCTGGGTCGCCGAGCAGCGCTCGCGGCTGCCGATCGTCGCGTTCATGGCCGGCCGCTTCATGGACGAGATGCCGGGGATGAGCTTCGGGCACGCCGGCACGATCGTCGAGGGCAAGGAGGACACCGCGACGGAGAAGATCGCGCGCCTGGCCGACGCCGGGATCGTCGTCGCCGAGGAGATCTCGCAGATTCCCGAGATCGTGCGGTCGATGATCGCGCAGGGCGCGGGGCGATGAGCGACGCGCTGTTCATCGACGTCGTGCTCGACGCGTCGATCGCCGCCGACCGCGAGCTCGCGCTCAAGCTGGCCGAGGTGTGTCCCGTGGATATCTTCCGGGCCGGCGCCGGCGGGATCGAGATCGTCCGGGAGAACCTCGACGAGTGCGTGCTCTGCCAGCTGTGCATGAATGCCGCACCGCCCGGCGCGGTACGGGTGATCAAGCTCTACGACGGCGGCGCCGTGCTCGGCGCCCCAGAACAATAGGATGCTCCGATGACCAAGAAGACATTGATCGCAAGTTCACTCGCGCGAGCGCTCTACGGGGTGCTCGCGCTGCTGGCGCCGAAGCTGCTGTTCGGCAGCGTCGGGATCAAACAGGTGGGCGTGGATCCGCAGGCGCGGTACTTCAACCGCCTGCTCGGTGGGCGGGATCTGCTCGTCGCGGGCGCGACGCTAGCGGCGGTGAGGAGCGGCGCGCACAGCGCGGCCGTAAAGGCGAACGTGGCCTGCGAGCTGACCGATACCGTGGCGCTCGTCGAGGAGCTCCGCGTCCGGGGCCGGCTCGACCGCACGCTCGCGGTCGGGCTCGTGCTCAACGTCGGCGGCTACGCGGCCTGGCTGCACGCGCTATGGGCGAGGTACTCGCGGCGGCGCAAGTAGGTTCGGTCGTAACGGCTCGGCGCGAGGACCATGAGGCTCCGCCCAGGCGGATGATCGGACCAGTACCAAACCGGCCAGGAGGCTGAGATATGGTCGAGCTGACGCTCGACCGGGGGGTGGCCAGGGTGCTTCTGAACCGCCCCGAGGCGCTCAACGCATGGACCGAGCAGCTCGGCGCCGAGCTGCTCAGCGTGCTCGGTCGGGTGGCGTGCGACCCGGAGGTCCGCGCGATCGTGCTGACCGGCGCCGGGCGCGCGTTCTCCTCCGGTGCAGATCTGACGGCGAGTTCACTGGCGGGGGACGGCGAGCCCGACGTGCTGACGCCGCTGCGGGCGCTCTACAACCCGCTGATCCTCGCCGTGCGCACGCTGCCCAAGCCCGTGATCGCGGCGGTCAACGGGCCGGCGGCCGGGATTGGGTGCTCGCTTGCGCTGGCCGCCGACCTGATCGTGGCCGCGGAGTCGGCGTACTTTCTGCTCTCGTTCGTGAAGCTCGGGCTCGGGCTCGACGGGGGCGCGTCACTGACGTTGCCGGCACGGGTCGGTCACGCTCGCGCGTTCGAGATCGCCTATCTGGGCGAGCGGATCACCGCCGGCCAAGCGCAGCAGTGGGGGCTCGTGAACGACGTCGTGCCCGATGCGGAGCTTGACCACGCGGTCGCCGAGCTCACGGAGCGCCTCGCCGCCGGCCCCCCGGGTCCTACGCGAACATCAAGCGGACGATCAACCACCGCCTCTACGAAGGCCTGCCCGAGCTGCTCGAGCTCGAGGCCGTGCTCCAGCAGGAGCGAGCGCAGTCGCGCGACTTCGCGGAGGGCGTGCTCGCGTTCACCGAGAAGCGCGTGGCGCGATTCACGGGCGAGTGATCCAGGGTGCCGGCGGCTCGAGGCGGCGGCGGTCCGGTGGACTCCGTCGGCAGCGGTCCGGTGATGTCCACCGGCGGCTGATCCACGCGGTAGGGTACGCCGGTGAACCTCGCCAGCATCCTCACGAAGTCCGCGGAGCGCGACCCCGAGCACATCGCCCTGAAGCTCGACGACTTCGAGGTCAACTACGGCTTCGTCGACGTAGCGACGACGCACTTCGCGGGTCTGCTGCACGAGAAGGGCGTCGTCCACGGGGACCGCGTCGCGATCATGATCCCCAACGTTCCGCACTTCGCGATCTGCTATTACGGCGTGCTGCGCGCGGGTGCGGTGGCGGTGCCGATGAACGTGCTGCTGAAACGGCGCGAGGTCGCCTTTCATCTGAACGACTCGGGCGCGAAGCTGCTGTTCGCGTGGGAGGCATTCTTGGAGGACGCGCAGGCCGGCGCGGAGGAGGCCGGCGCGGAGTGCGTGCCGGTGACGCTGACCGGGGCGTTCGAGCAGATGGTGGGGGCGGCGCAGCCTCGGAGCGAGGTCGTCGAGACCGACGAGTCCGACACCGCCGTGATCCTCTACACCTCGGGTACCACGGGCACCCCCAAGGGGGCCGAGCTGACGCACAGCAACCTGTACCGCAACTGCGCGACCGCGCGGGGGCTGTTCGACCTGGCCTCCGATGCGGTGACGCTCGGAGCACTGCCCCTATTCCACTCCTTCGGACAGACCTGCGCGCTGAACGCGACGATCGCCGGTGGCGGCACGCTGACGTTGATTCCGCGCTTTGACCCCGGGAAGGCGCTCGAGATCATCCAGCGCGACCGCGTGACCGTGTTCGAAGGGGTGCCGACGATGTTCGGCGCGATGCTTCACCACCCCGATCGCTCCGACTACGACACCTCGACGCTCGAGGTCTGCGCCTCGGGCGGGTCGGCGATGCCGGTCGAGGTCATGCGCGGGTTCGAGCAGGCGTTCGACTGCAAGGTGCTCGAGGGGTACGGCCTGTCGGAGACCTCGCCGATCGCCTCGTTCAACCAGCCCGACCGCGAGCGCAGGGCGGGTTCGATCGGCACCTCGATCGACGGGGTGCAGATGAAGGTGCTCGACGACGAGGGCACCGAGGTGCCCCAGGGTGAGGTCGGCGAGATCGTCGTCAAGGGCCACAACGTGATGAAGGGCTACTGGAACCACCCGGACGCGACCGCGCAAGCGCTCCGTGAGGGATGGTTTCACACCGGCGACATGGCGACCGTCGACGAGGACGGCTACTTCTGGATCGTCGACCGCAAGAAGGACATGATCATCCGCGGCGGCTACAACGTGTATCCGCGCGAGATCGAGGAAGTGCTCTACGAGCACCAGGCCGTCCGCGAGGCGGCGGTGCTCGGGGTGCCCGACGACAAGCTGGGCGAGGAGATCGGTGCCGCCATCGTCCTCAAGGACGGGGCCAAGGCGACCGCCGAGGAGCTCCGCGACCATGTCAAGGACCAGCTCGCCGCCTACAAGTATCCCCGCCGCGTGTGGTTCGTCGACGATCTGCCCAAGGGGCCGACGGGAAAGATCCTCAAGCGCGAGATCGAGCCGCCGTCGAGCGATTGAACGCGCCCATCCGGCGCGTGATGCGTCGTGTTGACGTGGGGTCGGCCTAGCACGTAGAAAAGCCCCGCCGTAGCGGGGCTTTTCCGTAGCAGGCCTGTAAGCCGGATCTTGTCGTGAGCAATCATCCATCTGAGCGGCCTACCCGGACCTTGGCGGGCCACCTGCGAACGGTCCTGCTTGGCCTAGCATCGAGTGGGGTTTACCTGGCCGCCGCGTCGCCGCGACGCCGGTGCGCTCTTACCGCACCATTTCACCCTTACCGGCCTGAAGCTCTGCAGCGGCCCCAGGCTTAGGCGGTGTCATTTCTGTGGCACTTTCCCGCGGGTTTCCCCGGGTCGGCGTTACCGACCACCCTGCCCTGTGATGTCCGGACTTTCCTCGAAGGCCTCTTCACCTCCGCGACTGCTCAGCCTGCGCGTCGAGCATAGCGCGCGTCCGCACGCGCTCGCAAGCTACGAAAGGACCGAGCCGCAGCGCCTGCACCGACCCTCGACCACGATCGCGTGGGCGCCGTAGCGCGGCTCCATCGCCTCCCCGCACGCGGGGCATCGGACCACCGCGTGCGCGGTGAGCTCCTCCCACAAGCCGACGACGAGCGCGTCCAGCGTCAGCCCACCACCCGCGCCGCCGGGCCTGGAGTCTCTCGCAGCGATCGTCCGTATCGGAGCGAGCGTGGTCACGAGATGCGCCTCATCAGGCCGACGACCTTCCCGAGGACCCGCACATCCCGGCTGCGAATCGGCTCCATCGCGTCGTTCTCGGGCTGTAGGCGCACGTGATCGGACTCACGGAAGAATCGCTTCACCGTCGCCTCCTCGCCGACCAGCGCGACCACGATCTCGCCTTCCTCGGCGGTTTCCCGCGGCCGGACGACCACCAGGTCCCCCTCGAGGATGCCCGCGTCCTTCATCGACTCTCCACGAACCCGCAGCAGGTAGTCCCCGTCCCGTCCTCCGGCGAACTCCGGCGTCTGGATGTAGTCCTCGATGTTCTCCTCGGCGAGCACCGGCTGGCCGGCCGCGACCTGGCCGACCAGCGGAAGCCCGGGGCGCACGAAGCTCCGCACGCCCGCCGTCACGCCCGCCGCCGCTCGATCCAGCAGCTCGATGGCCCGCGGCTTTGAGGGATCACGCCGGAGCAACCCGATTCGCTCGAGATTGGCGAGATGGGCGTGGACCGTGGACGAGGAGGCGAGTCCGACCGCCTTGCCGATGTCTCGGACGGTGGGCGGATAGCCGTACTTGGCCGAATACCGCTTGATGAAGTCGAATATCTCCTGCTGGCGCTTGGTCAGGTCCATCCGTCCACTCCTTACCCGATCCGACCGTGGCCAGACCGTCGAACATGTGTTCGTAAATCTAGCGCGCCTCCAGGACGGATTCAAGCGGCCCGTGGAGCCGATCGCCGAGACCTGGGCATCGTCCAGCAAGCCGGCTTCACCGTAGCCTCTCCCCCAACGGTGCGGCATTCGTCCCAGCGGGCTCGTCCAGTCTCAGCGAGGTGTTCGTCGGCACGCGCGCGAGCGCCGCACGATCACGGGGATATACTTCCGACCCTCGCGCCTGTGGCGGAATTGGTAGACGCGCAAGGTTGAGGGCCTTGTGGACCGATTGGTCCGTGGAAGTTCGAGTCTTCTCGGGCGCATCGGGAAAGCCGCCGGCGAGGTGTCCCGCTCACGTCTCGGCCGTCCGGTAAAGCCGTACAATGATGTACGGTGAACCCGTTCAACTATCAAGGACCGGTTGAGCCGCAGGCGCTCATCGATCGGCGAGTCGAGCTCGACGCGCTCCAGCGCGCGGCCGCTGATCGCGTGGCGATTCGACTCGCGGCCCCTCGGCGCTTTGGCAAGACCAGTCTTCTCGACGCCCACATCGCCTCGATGCGAGCCGTCGGACATCGAGCGGCGCGCATCGATCTGTCGATGGTGGCAAACGTCGGGGACGTGGCAGCACGCGTGGCGGAGAGCTTCAGCGCGCTCCCAACCGACCCCCGTAGGAGCGTTCGGCGCTGGGCAGCGCGGCTTGGCGTGACGGCGAAGCTCGCCGGCGTGCAGCTCTCGATCGCTCCGAGTGCTGCGCGACCGGCGGCCGATGAGGCACGCGCCGCGCTGCTCGAGCTCCTCGACGTCCCGTTGGGCCTCCACGAGGCCGACGGCGGAGTGACAATCGTGTGTCTGGATGAGTTTCAGGATCTGCTCGTCGCCGACGACGCGCTCGATGGTCTCTTTCGTTCGGTGATCCAACACCACGCAGGCGCAGCTGCCTACGTCTTCGCCGGCAGCCAACCGTCCCTGATGCGGGCGCTGTTCTCCGAACGGGAACGACCGTTCTACGGCCAGGCGAGACCGCTGGAATTGCCGCCCCTCCCCGTTGACGAGGCAGCTCGCGACATCGAAGTCTTGCTGAGGGCTGACGGTCTGGATGCACGCGGTGCAGTCGACGAGCTGCTCGCGTTCACCGGCGGGCACCCACAACGCACGGTCCTGCTCGCCCACCACGTCTACAACCTGCTCGACCAGCCCGACCAACCCGAGGACCTCGCGACAGCCGCCATCGACCTCGCGCTCGCCGAGACCCGCGATGCCCATCAGGCTGTCTGGGATGGGCTCGGCCGAGTCGAGCGGATCGTGCTGCTAGCGCTTGCCGACGGCCAAGCGCCAACCGGCAGCCGGGTCGCGGACGAGCACCGAATCGCTCGCAGCACACTGCAAGACGCGCTCGAACGACTGCTCGCCGACGAGCGCAATGTCCGACGCGACGACCAGGATCGTCCTTTCGTGCTCGATCCCCTCTTCGCCGAATGGCTAAGGCGCCGCTGAGCGAGCGTTCCGCACCAGGAGCGCCGGGGGAGTCCGCCGCGCCGTTGTCACGTGACCGCCACCCAGATCCGTACCCGCGGCCTGTGAACCCGCCTGGGTGCGCTCCGACGATGCCCGGCATCATCACGCTCCACCTAGGCGACATCACCACAGATCGGCGGGCCGACGCGATCGTCAATGCGGCTAACTCCACCCTGTTGGGCGGCGGAGGAGTAGACGGAGCGATCCATCGCGCAGCTGGCCCGAGCATCCTCGACGAGTGCCGGTTGCACGCCGGGTGCAGAACCGGGGACGCGAAGATCACGAGCGCTGGGCGATTGTCTGCCGAGTACATCATCCATGCCGTCGGTCCCGTCGGGCGCGGTGGGATGAATGACGAGTCCGAGCTGCTCGCCGCCTGCTACCGCCGAGCCATTGAGTTGGCCGCAGCCCATGACTGCGTCCGCATCGCATTCCCGGCGATCTCGACCGGCGCGTTCGGCTATCCGCTCGTTGGAGCGGCGGATGTCGCCCTCACGGCGCGCACTTCGACGAGGCGTTTACCAAGGTCTCCCCCGCCTCCTCGCCCCGACCACGGCTCGGCATAGCTCGTTCTGAGAGGAGACCCAAACTAGAACGGTGTCGCCGCAGAGGTGATCCCGAAGTGGCGGTGGAGCTCGTTCGCGTAGGAGCGGCCGAGCGAGTCGCCGCTCTCGGCGAGCCATTCGCTGAATGCGGTTGCGCCAAGTGGTGCGTCGTGCGATACGAGCAGCCCGCCCATCAGGCCCTTGATCTCATCTGGCGTCAGCACAACATCGCGGACCAACAGGCCGAGCGCCGCCGACGCTTGGGCCATGATCATCGGGGGCAGATGCAGGATCGGGGCGCGGAGGCGCACAATCGGTGCGCGGGCTCCCACGGCGTTCCGGACCGCCTGAACCAGCTGCTTGAACGAGAGGGTCTCGGGTCCTGCGGCATCGACGATGACGTCGCCGTCGGCGTGCGAGGATGCTTCGCAGATTCGCGCCAGGTCCTCTACGTGCACGGGTTGGATGGGGTAGGTGCCGTCTCCCGGGACGGCGAAGATCGGCACCCGGCGCAGGAGCCAGGCGATGTTGTTCACGAGTACGTCGCGTTCGCCGCCGAACAGGACGGTCGGTCTGACAATCGAGTACGGCACGCCGACTTCGGCGAGGGCGCGCTCGACCAGCGCTTTGCCGCGGTAGTACGGCAGGATCGATTCGAGCGACGGGTTGGCGATGCTGGTGTGAACCACGCGGGTAATGCCCGCGCGCTTGGCGGCGAAGAACAGCGCTCGTGAATTCTCGATCGCGTTGGCATACGTCGTTTGACCGTGGTCGAAGCGGACCCAGTAGCTGTTGTACAGAGTGCTCACGCCCTCGAGGCTGCGAGCCAGCGCTGCGGGGTCATCGAAGCGATAGGCAGCCGCCTCGACCCGGCCCTGCAACGAGTGCGGGCGATCGGGGTGAAATGTCAGGGTCCTCACGTTGCGTCCGGTGGCGAGCAATCGCTCGGCGAGGTGAGCCCCGGCGTAGCTGAACGCTCCCGTGACGAGATCGATGCCCGTGTCGTCGTTCATCGTGCCCCGCTGGGTCGGGGCTGGGTCGCGCGCGCGGCCACGCGACAGGCGGCTCGTCGTCGGTGTTCGAGCCAGGGCGCGCGCTGTTCAGCGGGCCAGCTGTAGGCGGGAGCACCGTCACGCAGGAGCCCAAGGAGGCGCGGCTCAAGTAATGACGCCGCGGCAAACCGGTATAGCGGCGTCAGCCGAGCGCTGATGATGCCGTAGTCCATCACCCGGGCCAGTGGTTGCTCGTCCCTCAGAAGGTCCTCGAGGCCGACGTCGTGGACCGGGTAGCGATGTGGGAAGACATGACCAAGCCCGAGGAAATGGTCGACCACACGGCGGCGCGGGTCACCGAGTCGAGGACCGAGGAGGGCGAACGGGCCGAGCGCCAGCCGCGGCGCCGCAACCAGCGCGTGCGCGTACAACACTCTGAGGAGCGCCACGTTGAGAAGAAAGCGCTCGACCAGGAGCTCTTGTGCGGCCAGGACTTCGTGGTCGAGATATCCCGCCACGACGCTCGCGTTATGGGCTCGATACCAGCCGGCCGGCGTTGGAGCACGGAGAAAGTCAAGCCACAGCGTGGTTGGTACGGTCGTCGGTCGATCGCGGGCTCGTCGGTACTCGTCTGCCTCGAGCATGTCGACCAGCAGTCGGTCGCTCACCGCTCGCCACCAAGGGCTGCCCGGCACGGACGCGTCATCGGGCGCGAGCGAACCGCGTTTGACGTTCCACCTCAGAAAGCTCAAGTGAGCCGTGGCGTACGCGGCACGGCTCTGGTGGCGATAGAAGTCGCTGGTCAGGGCAACTCGTCCGGCGGGGTCTTTAGCGACGGACGCGACGCGGCGTGAGGCTGCTGCGCGCGCCGCCGTTGGCTCGAGGGCCTGATCGCTTTCCACCGTCAGCGCCAGTCGAGGGGCTCGCGGTAGATGCGTCTGGACGGGACGCCCGCTTGGTGCAGGCGGGCCAGGAACGTGCGTAGCATGGATCGAGGGCCGCACATGAAGACCGACAAGTCTCTCGCATCTGCACCGCTGTGGGCGAGGACGCGTGCGGGGGTCGACCGGCCATCGACGCTCGTATCGATGAAGTGAGCTGCAAACCGTCGTGGTCGGCGACGATGCTTCGAATTTCTTCCCGTACGGCGCCTCGCCGTGTGAGGCGCTGCGCGGGTCCCGCCCTGCGCGGAGCCTTCCTACCTTCCTACCTTCCTACTTGACGAGCTTTCCGGCAGCGTTGATCGCGTACCAGGTCCCGCCGAACTCTGGTGTTCCTACGTATCCGGTCTGGCCGGGAGAGCTGTCGCCGACGTACCCGTAGAGCGGGTGACCCGCGTAGGTGACCTGCTTGACGCCGTGCCCGAGCGTGATCGTTGCGAGCAGCGACGCCTTCAGCCCTCTACCAGCGACCGGCTTGCGGTTGGTCTTTAACTCTGGCCAGGTGCGGGTGCAGTTGCGAACCTTGACGCACGTATCCCTGTTGATCCCGTCGCGCGTGAATACGTAAAGCGTGAAGCCGTGGCTGTTGGCGAGAACTTTTCCGAGCGCCGTTGACCGCAGTTGCACCCGGGTGCGGGAGCTCGCGGCACTCGCGGGTGTAGATGCGGGCCCGAAGGCGACGACGCTCAGCACCGCGAAGGTACCGCACAACGCCGGGCGGATAGAGCTACGGGACACTGGCGAACCTCCTGATGGACGGATTGACGAGCCTGTAGGGATAGATGCCCCAGCGGCGTGAATCCTTCCCGGCCGAGGCAACGCCGTCGTCGCCCGCCACCGCGGTAGGAGATCGCCGCCGGACCAGGGGCTAGACCAGATCGGGGTAGAGTCGTGCGATGAGTGTGGTCCGACGCACCTCAGATCCTGCTGCTCGATCGCCGGATGATCCGTTCATCGGCCGCGCGCGAATACCCGGTTGATGCGCGTCCGGTCTCTCGTACTCCCGATACTGGCTGCGGCGGTGGTCGCGGTGGTCGCGCTGGCGCTTGGTAATCAGGTCGGTCCTTCCTCCGCTCCTTCCTCCGCTTCGACCCCAGCGCCGGCTGCGTCGGTCAGCAGCGGCGCGGGCGCCGTCCAGATCAGCAATTACGACTTCAAGCCGAAGGCGCTGACGGTCAAGGTGGGGACGCGGCTGACGTGGACCAACCACGATTCCACCGCGCATACCGCGACCGCCGACCAGGGCACGTTCGACACGGGAACGCTCAACCAGGGGCAGAGCAAGACGATCGACTTCAGCCGTCCGGGGACGTACACCTATCACTGCGTCTTTCATGCCTTCATGACCGCCACGATCAAGGTCGTGGGCTAGTGTCCCGGTTAGTCCGGATGAGCCCGTAAATGGCTTACCGGCGTTCGGCGTCAAAGCTGAGCCTGCTCGCCGGCATGCTGGTGGCGATCGTCGCTGGCGTGCACTTCCAGCAGTACGTCGACTTCATGAGCGAGATTCCGACCGTCGGGGTGCTGTTCCTGATCAACGCCGCCGGTGGCGCGGGGCTGGCGTTTGCGCTGCTCAGCCGGGAGCGCACGCTGCGGCTGCTCGCGTCGATCGGCTCGATTGCGCTCGCGGCAGCCTCGCTGGTGTCAGTGATGATCTCTCTCGGTGGCAGCTTCTTTGGCTACAGCGAGCCGACGTTGCGATTCCCGATCGTCGTCGCGATCGTCGCCGAGGCAGCCGCGATCCTCGTGCTGCTCGCGATGATCGCGCTGGAGCTTCGACCCCGATCCGCTGCTCGCGTTCACCGATAGCCGCCGTTCACGCTCACCGCCAGCCGGTTGCGCCCGCTGGTCTCCGCGAGCGCCGCGCCCCGCCGGACCGAGCCATGAGCACCGGCTTCGGGCATAATGAGGCGTCGCGACATGTACGTAGGGGACCGAATCTGGATGAGGTCGTGACGAGAGAGCAGCGGATCGTGCAGACGTTCGTGGAGTTGGCCGACACGAGCGCGGAGGGGTTCGACGCCTTGGAGTTCCTGCATCGCCTGGCGGAACGGTGCGTGGAGCTGCTGGATTGCGCGGAGACCGGGCTGCTGCTGGCCGACGCCGGCGGTGTGCTGCGCGTGATGGCGTCATCGAGCGAGCGTTCAGAGGCGCTCGAGCTGTTGCAATCCCAGAATCAGGAGGGGCCGTGCTTTGAGTGCTTTCATCGCGGCGCGGCGGTGTTCAGCGAGGATCTCGGGGTCGACGCCGGACGCTGGCCCGTGTTTGCGCCCGCGGCGGTGCACCGGGGGTTCTGGTCGGTGCAGGCGATCCCGATGCGGGTCCGCGGCGAAACGGTCGGGGCGATGAACCTGTTTCGTTCTGAGCGGGGGCGGATGCCCGAGCGCGACCTGCCGCTGGGCCAGGGGATGGCCGATATCGCGGCCGGCTCGCTGCTGCAGGAGCGTGCGGTGCGCGAGGCCCGCAGTGTGACCGAGCAGCTTCAGGGGGCGTTGAGCAGCCGGGTGGTGATCGAACAGGCCAAGGGTGTGCTCGGAGAGCGCTTGGGGATCGGCGTCGACGCCGCGTTCGCGCAGTTGCGCGGCTATGCACGGGAGCACAACCGCCGCCTCGGCGACATCGCGCGGGAGCTGATCGATGGTCACTTGGACCTCGCCGCACTGCGGTAGACTCGGGGTCGTGCGCTCGTAGGCGAGCGTTGCTCGCTGCTCCAGACCCCGGTGGCGCTCCCGCGGTCGTGTGCCATGTGCCTGGAGGATGACGTGAGTCGAGTTTCAAGGATTCAGCGTGATGAACGGCATCTGGCGTCAGCGCGAGGGCAGGCAAGCGAGCCGGTTGGCGTCGAGGATCATTCCAGCATGATTCTGGACTCCCTGTCTCCTTCCCCGGCCGTGCCCGGCGCGAGCGGGAGCGATACCGAGCCGCTGGTGCCGCGGCTACGAGGAATGTCGCACGCAATCGCCTTCCTGCTCTCCGTGGCCGGCACCGTGCTGGTGCTGGCCCTCGCGCCCACCGCTCGCACCACCGTCGCGCTGGCCGTGTATGGGGCCGGGCTGATGGCCCTGTTCGGGGGCAGCGCGCTGTACCACCGCTGGCCCGGACCGGCCCGGTTCAAGACGGTCCTGCAGCGCGTGGACCACAGCATGATCTTTGTGTTCATCGCCGCCACCTACACGCCGATCGCGCTCGTCGTGCTGCACGGCGCCGTCTCCTGGATAGTTCTCGGAGCCGCCTGGGCAGGCGCCGCGGCGGGGGTAGCGTTCTCGCTCGGGTGGATCGGCGCTTCACGCGGGATCATCACCGCGAGCTATCTCTCACTCGGATGGATTGCCGTGATCGCGATCCCACAGCTTCTCCAAGCGCTCGGCACGGTGCCGCTCGTCCTGTTCGCCGCCGGTGGAGTGCTCTACAGCGTGGGTGCGATCGTGTACCTCAAGCGCCGCCCCGACCCGTGGCCGCGCACGTTCGGCTTTCACGAGCTGTTCCACGCGCTGGTGATCGCGGCCGCCGCGACTCAGTACATCGCGATCATCGGCTGGGTCGTGCCCGCGTCGCGAGTCTGATGCGCAGCAGCGGGCGAGTCAGGTCAATATGGGGCGGGCTCCGCCCGCCGTTAGGGGTCCCGCTCGTCCATGTCCGGCCGGGACACGTCCCGGCCGGACACGCGCTCTGTCGGGCTAGACCCTGAGCGCCTCGCGGCGCTCCGCCAGGGCCTCGCCACGCTCCGCGACCGCCTCGCGGAACTCCAATTCCGACAGCGACCTCAGCGCTTCCTCGTAGTCGTCGTAGTTGCGGAACAGCCGCAACCACGACCAGCCGTTGCTATGACGCAACTCGCTCGTGCGGTCGCGATCGCCCGCATCGGCGCGCGGCCGGGGGGCGAGCGGGCGGGAGGCGAGCCTGGCTCGGACCGCTTGGCGCGAATCGGCCGGCGCGGTGCGGACGACCGCGCGCTCGTCCTCGAGGATCGCCTCGGGGGGCGAAGTGGTTCTTTCCGCCTCGGACAGGGGCGAGGTGGTGAGGGGGAACTGCTCCAAGATGCTGGCCTCCAGCATCGCTCGCAACGCCAGCAGCTGGCGGTCGCTGGCCGCGTGCCAGCCGCTGGTCGCCTGCGCGTACCGGTCCCAGGCACGGGCGGCGGCCTGGGCGCGCTGGACGCTCGCCGCGCCGATGCTCCGCCAGCGGACGTCGGCGGCAGCCATCGGACAGACTCCACCGGCCCCGTCCACGTGCGCGCCCGCGATGATCCGCTGATGCTGGATACCTTCAAGCACGGCCTGGCGAACCTCGAGCGGCAGGCCGTCGATGGCCGCCCTCAGTTCCTGAGCGGGTCTGCGCCTTCTTCTCACGGTGTCTCCTTTGGCTGGTCTCGCTGCGGGATCAGACGGTAGTTCGCTGTCGCGCCCCACGCAGCGTAGGCGCCCCGGTTCCCGCGGGGAAGCACTGACAGCGGACTTGCAGGCGCAGGTCCTCGCGAGGAAGGGCCGACGGCGACTTTGGCGCGCGTCTCGCCGCGGGGCCAGGCGTCTGAGGCAAGTGTCTCATGGGGACGCCAGATCTGCGCCGACCCCGGCCAGAACCCATATACTTCACGTCCAGATTTCAATGAGCCTGCGGGAGGTTTTCAATGAGTGCACGTAGTCGGCAGTCCGGAGCGCGTTTGGGCCCAGCAACCTCACGCGCCGGTCGCGCGCAGCAGCGCCGCGCCGAGCGCTCGTCGCGACCGAGCCCGTTGCGACCGACCGACTCGAACATCGCCCGGCCATTCGCCTTGATCGTCGGGATCGTCTACGTCGCCGTTGGCGTGGCCGGCTTTGTCGTGACCGGCTTCAGCGGCTTCGTGACGAGTCACGGCCATCTCCTGTTCGGGTTTGAGGTGAACATCTTCCACAACCTGGTCCATCTCGTGATCGGCGGCGGGTTCATCATCGCCTCGCGCCTGCCCGACTCCACGGCCACGCAGGGCATCCTGATCGGCGGCGGCGCGGTGTACCTCGTCGCCGCGCTGCTCGGCTTCCTGATGAAGCTGCCGATCATCGCGATCACCAGCCACGCGGCGCCGGACAACTTCCTCCATCTCGCGTCGGGCGCCGCCGCGGTGATCGCGGGTCTGCTGGCCACCCGTCAGGCGTCGAAAGCCTACGTCGGCTGACGAGCGCCGCCCCGCAGGCTCATTGAAAGCGCGCCGGCCGGACTTCAAGCGTGTGCGCAGGCCCAATTTCCAGTTCGTGCGCACCGCCGAGTTCAAGGCCGCGACCGCAGGCGAAGGCAGGCGTCCACCGATCCCGAGACGGTGGCTCGCGCTCGCGGTCCTCGTGGCCCTGGCGCTCGGGGTCGGCGCCTGGGTGATCGGCCAGCAGGTCGGCGCTTCGCCGAAGGCCGCGCACGTCTCCAAGCGCCCCGCGAGCACCCCCCCGCCCGGGCTGCTCGCGTTCCATGATCCAGCGGGGGCGTTCCAGGGCACCTATCCCGCCGGCTGGCAGCGCCTTTCATCGGCGGATCGAGCTGTCGTGCTCCTCGCCGCGAGCAACAACGGCGCATCGGTCCTCGTGCGCAAGACCCAGATCGGGACGGCGGTGAACGCATCCAACCTCGCCGCCGCCAAGAGCCTGACCGACCGCGTGGTCAAGGGCGGCAACAAGGTGTCCCTGTTGCGCCCCGTGCAGCAGATCACGCTCGGTGGACTGCCGGGTTACCTGTACCTCTACACCTTCCAGGACCCCGGCACGGGCGGGCCCGGTGCTCACGCCCACTACTTCCTGTTCCAGGGCACGACGATGATCACGCTCGTGTTCCAGGCGCTGCCCGCGACCAGCATCAGCTCATTCGCCCCGCTGTTCGACCGCGTCGCCAGCACGTTCCGCGCGCTGCGCCCCGCCGCCTAGCCAGACTCCGCCCGCATTGACGATGTTCGCGGCGGCTGCGCGTGTCGCGAGCGCGCCGTTGGCGGCTGGTCCCGATCACAGCAGGCCGAGGGTAGTCGGGGTGATCCGGATCACTGGCGTACCAGCACCGTCCTTCGCGTCGCCGTCGGCGCCGTGTTCTTGGCCTTCGGGTGCTGAAGTCCTTTCCCGGAGTAAGTCCCGCGGAGAACCTGACCGAGACCACAACGCATCCCACCACCTTCCAGCTCGTGCCCGGCTCGACCGCGATCGTGTTCGTCGCCGTGCTCGAGTGCTTCATCGGCATCTGCCTGCTCCTGAACCGCTGGATGCGCCTCGCCGTGTGGCTCCTGGTCGCCGAGGCGGTCGGGGAGCTCTCACCGCTCGCGCTGGTCCCCAACCGGCTGTTCAGCGGTCCGCACCACGCGCCGACGCTCGAAGGCCAGTACCTCCTCAAGGACATCGTGCTTGTCGCCGCAGGCATGGTCATCGCCGCCACGACGTTCCGCGGAGGCCGGCTGACCCGCGACGACCCGCCACCCGGAGGCTCTAAGGAGAACGATCACCATCCCCACCCACCCAGCGTCTGGCGGGCGCACCGACTGGACAGGCTGGACCGCCGGCGGCTGACCATCTCCCGGCTTCGGCAGCCAACCGAAAATCACGCATTGATGGCTCCCCGCTTCGTGGCGAGACGTTCCTTGAACGTCAACGTCCCCCGCCGGACCACGAAGGCCGGCGGGGGACGTTCCCATCAGTTCGCTAGCTCAACGGCCTAAAGTCCCAAAGCCGTCAGCACCGTCATCAGCAGTCCCGACACCACGGTGGGGACGGGCCGCTGGCCTGCACAGCCCTTAGTGGGCCCAGCCAGGTTGACGACGGTCGAGCAGTCGATCGAGTTGGCGTGTCCGAGGATGTCGGTACCGCCGGTGGTAGTACCCACCGTCGACTTAATCTTGTCGAAGTCGGCCTTGATCGGCGTTACGACGCTGATAATTCGGTCAGCCCGGCTGTTGATCCCGGTCACTCCGCCCCGGATCAACGTCGCGACGCTGCGAATGGTTCCGAGCCTCGTGTTAATCCGCCGGACCTCGGCGTTGATCGTTTGACCGCCGCCTCCGATCGGGCCGACCGCACCGTCGACCGTCGCCACCAGGCTGTGGATCGAGCCGACATCGGCGCCGATCGAGCCCACCGAGGCGGCGATCGATCCCACGTTGCCTCCGATCGCGTGGACCGTGCTGTTGATCGCGTTGACGTTGCCCTGGAGCACGTGCGCGGTGCCGTTGATCGCCAGGACGCTCCCGTTGATCGTCCTGACGCTGCCGTTGATCGAGTTGACCGAGCCGTTGATGATGTCGGCGTGCCTCAGGATCGATGCGGCGTGGTGGTCGATGCTTCCGACACTGGTGAGGATCCTGCCTGCCTCGCCCGTCAGCGGCTGCGCCGCGACCCGGATCTTTCCGGCGATCTTGCCGGTGGTCGCGGCGAGCTTGACGAAGCTGAGGTTCTTGTCGATCGGATCGACCTGGGCGTTGACCAGCTTGACCCGCCGGTTGATCTGATTCGCGTTGGTCAGGGTCCCCGTCAGCATCAGCACCGCTGCCAGGGCAAACGCGATCACCACCACCAGGATGAAGCCCGCCAGCCCAGATCCCAGACCGATCGGTTCACGTGCTTCTCTCATCGCCGTCTCCCCCTCAGCACGGCCCGGGCTTTACCAGCCCGAGGCCACCGAGGAGCGTGTTGTTGAGCACCGGCGCCTCGCAGATGCTCAGCAGGTGGCCGTTGACCTGTATGAGGCCGCCGATGATCACCTGGGCGTCGGTGTTGACCGGCTGGAGGCCGTTGGGGTTCGCGTTCGGACCCGCCAGGTTGTTGTCGAAGCCCGGCCGGCTGAACGAGCCGCCGTTGGCAAACCTGACCCGTCGCCAGATCGCCTGCGTGCCGTCGGCCGATGGCGGGCCGCTCGAGATGTTGACCGCCTCGGCGCGGTTCAGCACGTTGTTGATGGTCCCGGCGCGGCTGCGGACGGTCTTGAGCCTGCCGGCGATGTCGGTCAGCGAGCCGGAGATCGTGACCAGCCGGCCCGAGGTGTCGATCAGCGAGCCGGCGACGCCCTGGAGGGTTCCGGAGGTGCCCACGAGCGAGCTCGAGATCTGACCGAGCGTCCCCGAGGTATCGACGAGCGAGTTCGAGATCTGACCGAGGGTCCCGGTGGTGTTGACCAGCGAGCCCGACGTGTTGACCAGCGAGCCCGACGTGTTGATCAGCGAGCCGTTGATCTGGACGAGCTTGCCGCGGATCGACGTCAGCCCGGAGACGATCTGGTCAGCCTGACCGGTGATCGGCTTGAGCGCCCCGTCGATGCTCGTGAGGTTGGAGTTGATCTCCTGGATGTAGCCCGGGAGCGGGTGGGCCTCCGCCCCGATCCCGGTGACCGCGGAATTGGCCTCCGCCAAGCCGCTGTCGATCGACTTCAGCGCGCTGACGATCCCGAGCAGGAATCCGATCACCACGACCACGACGAGGAAGCCGACCGTGATCCAGATCCACAGCCACCTGATGAAGGTGGGGTGGGCGGGGGCTCCGCGAGGCGCTCTGGCACCGCGGGCCGGTGGCATCCGTCGCCTGGAGAATGTTGATGCCTCCATGTTCCCAACCCTCCTAGCCGAACAGCTGGTTGAGGATTTTCGGGACCGCAGGCGGGTTAGCGCCGGACGGCTGCTGCTTCTGCTGCGTGCCTAGGGTCGGGGGCTGTGCTCCCGGCCCGGTCGAGGATTGCGCTCCGGGCGATGTCTGCGCGCCCGGGAAGCCGGCCGCGCTACCGCGGCTGGCCGCCTTGGCGGACTTCTGCTTGGGCAACGCCACCGCCGGATGGTTCACGAGTGCGAGTAAATGGTTGATTTGCGCTTTGGTAAGGGTTCCCGCCTTTGAGAGCTGACCGGCGAACATCACGTTCATCGGGCACCCGGTGCCTCCCTGCGGGCCGACGACGTGGCTATCGATGCAGGCGGCGTCGTTGCGTGCTGTGACCGCCTGGCCGATGATGTTGCTGGTGTCGCCCTTGATCGCCTTGGCGATCTGGATCGTTACGTCGAGGTTGGAGTTGATCAGGTGCACGTCGGTGTTGATCCGCCGCGCGACGTTGACGATCGATCCGGCGTCGCCGTTGATGCCGACCGCGCTTCCGCGGATGCTGAGTGCGCTGCCGGTGATCGACCGCGCGCTGCCGTTGATCTTGCCGGCGCTCGAGTTGATCGAGCCGGCGCTCCCGGCGATCGTGCCGGCGCTGCCGTTGATGCTGCCGGCCTCGCCGTTGATGCTGTGCGCCGTGGAGTTGACCTTGTGCGCAATCGAGTTGATGCTGAGCGCACTCGAGTTGATCGTGCCGGCACTTCCGTTGATGTTCAGGGCGCTGGTGTTGATGCTCCCCGCGCTGCCGTCGATCGAGCCCGCTTCCTTGTCGATTCCGTTGGCTACGCCGACGACCGTGCCGAGCTGGCCCCGCAACGGCTGCGCGGAGTGCAGAATCGACGTCGCCAGCGCGTTGGTCCTGCGAAGCTGAATCACCGAGTCGGTCGAGGCGTTGATGCCCCGGCCCGTATTGGCGATGTTCTGAGCCTTATCGTTGATCCGCTGGGCGGTCGTGACCGTCTCCGCGAGCAAGATCGCCGCGATTACCACCACGGCTACGACTACTACGAGCACGAGAATGCTCGCACCGGTAAAACGCCTCATTCTCTCTCCTCCCGCTGCCTTGGGGCGGCCTACGTGACCGGCGGGCAGTATACCTACGAGACGGTCGCATACAACCCCCGGGTCGCAAACGCGGCACGATTCGAGCTCGCCATTCGCGATCGGGTCTCGAGATATGAAGGCTCGTGTCCAGCCGCGCCTCGACGACCTGTCCGCGGGTGAGCTGGACCCCGATATGGTGATTCCTCCCGTGGAGCACCGGTGCGCGCTGACTTTCGACGATGGTCCCGATCCGGTGTGGACCCCGGCGGTCCTGACGTGCCTGCGTGAGCACGGCCTGGCCGCGACCTTCTTCGTGATCGGGGCGCGGGCCCAGGCGGCCCCGGCACTGATCGCGCGGGTGCTCGAGGCGGGCCATGAGGTCGGGCTGCACTGCATGCATCACGTCCGCCACACGGGCCTCTCGGAGGCCGAGCTCGCGGCTGACACCGACGCCGCGCTCGAGGCGCTCGCGCGGATCGGCGTGAGACCCTCGAGCTGGCGAGCGCCGTGGGGTGTCCACACCGAAGCGAGCCATTCGGTGGCCGCGCAGCACAACTTGGAGCTGATCGGCTGGAGCGCCGACACGCACGACTGGCGGGGCGACCGCGCGACGCAGATGCACGCGGCCGTGGCCCCGCTGCTGCACGACGGATCGATCGTCCTGATGCACGACGGCATCGGGCCCGGCGCGCGCCGGGACGGCTGCGCCCAGACCGTCGAGCTGACTCGCCTGCTGTCCCAGACGCTCGCTCGCCAGGCCACCGCGGCCGTATCCGTGCGTGAGCTGCGCTCTTGAGCTCTCCGCCGCGGATCCCGGCGATGGCAATCCCTGCGGCGGCGATCCCGGCGGTGGCGCTCGCGGTCGGCGAGGCGCCGGACGGGGATCTCGCGGCCGGACTCGCCGATGCCCTGGCGCGAATCAGCACCGGCGCGGGCGCGCTCGACGCCGAGCCTCGCTTCCCCGCGCAAGCGATGCAGGCGCTCGCGCCGACGGGCATCCTCGGGCTGAATCTTCCGGGGCGCGGTGCCACCTTCGCCGACGAGCTGTCGGCGGTTCGCTCGGTCGCGGCCGCCGACGGCTCGGTGGGACGGATCTTCGACGGCCACCTGAACGCGATCGAACGGCTCGTGGTAGCGGGAAGGCTCGGCGCCGGTGAGGCGGCGCGGATCTCGGCCGGCGAGCTGCTGCTCGGAGTCTGGGGCGCGGACCCCGCCCGCGGGGAGGGAGAGCCGGCCCGCCTCGAGCCGCGCGGCGATGATCTCGTGGTCAACGGGGTCAAGACCTTCTGCTCGGGCGCGGGCGGCGTGCAGCGCGCGCTCGTCGTCGTGGGCGCCGGCGACGGAACTCGTCGGCTCGCCTACGTCGATCTCAGCCAGGGTGTAAAGATTGACCGCACGTGGTATCGCGGGGCCGGGCTGCGCGCGTCAGAGAGCCACCGCGTGCAGTTCGACGGCGCTCGCGTGATCGACGTCCTCGGTGGTCCCGGGGAGCTTTTGCGGGCTCCGTACTTCTCCCGCGATGCTCTGCGGACATCGGCCACCTGGGCGGGAATCGCCGACCGGATGCTCACCGCCGCGACCGAGTTCGCGCGCGAGGCCGGTCGCCAGGGCGAGCTCGCGGGACTCGCGGTGGGCCGGATCAGCGTGGCGCGCGCGACGATCGACCGCTGGCTCGACCGGGCGGGTGCGGCGGCAGGGGCCGGCGAGGCGCTCGAGGTGCTCGCGATCGAGGGTCGTTACGCGATCAGCGCCGCCTGCCGCGAGATCATCGCCGCCGCGGCCGAGCTGTGCGGCTCTCGGCCGCTGGCCCGGGGCGAAGCGCTCGACCGAGCTTCCCGCGACCTGAACCTGTTCCTGCTCCAACACCGGCTGGAGCCGCTGCTGGCGCGCCACGGCAGCGCGATCCTGGAGGCCGGGCGAGGATGAACGCCGACCGCACCGAGGACGGCGAGCCCACCGAGGCCGCCGACAGCACCGCCGGCAGCGCCCGCACCAGGTTGGCACCGGACTGGTTCGAGCGCCTCTACGAGCAGGACGACGATCCATGGCGCTTCGCGACGAGCGAGTATGAGCGGCGCAAGTACAGCTCCACGCTCGCGGCGCTGGGGGGCCGGCGGTTCACCCGCGGGCTCGAAGTGGGGTGCTCGGTCGGCGTGTTCACGGCGCTGCTCGCCGAGCACTGCGAGCAGCTCGTGGCGATCGACGTCTCCGAGCGGGCGCTGGCGCTGGCGGCGCACCGACTATCGGACCGTAACGGCGTGTCCCTGGAGCGAGCGGCGTTTCCCGAGCAGATGCCCGGCGGTCGCTGGGATCTGGTGCTCTGCTCCGAGGTGCTCTACTACCTCGACTCCCCCGCGCTCGAGCTCGCGATCCGGCGCCTGACCGAGGTGTTGCGTGCCGGCGGCACGGTTCTTGCCGTGCACTGGCGCCCGGCGACGAAGTCCTACCCGTTCACGGGCGACGCGGTTCACGAGCTGATGCTCGAGCGCCTGGGACGCTGGCATGCCCTCGATTCCCGCGCCGATCGTTACCGGCTCGACCGCTTCGACGGCTTCGACGGCTTCGACAGCGTCGACGGTTTCGACGGCATCGAGGGCGTCGACGGTTTCAACGGCCTCGAGGGCTCCGACGGAGCCGACGAGCTGCGGTGACGCTCCCCGCCCCCGATCCTCGGCTGCGGAGCATCGTCGTCGTTCCCGCCCGCAACGAGGCGCAGCGGATCGCCGGCTGCATCCGCGCGCTGGCGTCCCAAACGAGGATTCCCGCGTCCGCGTATGAGGTGCTGCTCGTGCTCGATCGCTGCACCGATGACACGCGGGCGAGCGCGGACGCGGCGCGTGCGCAGGCCGGACCGGGCTTCGCGCTGCACGTGCTCGAGACTGCCCGACCCGGCGCCGGTGCCGCCCGGGGCATGGGCATGGACCTCGCCTGCGAGCGTCTACTGGCGGTGGGGCAGCCGAACGGGCTGATCGCCAGCACCGACGCGGACTCGATCGTCGCGCCCGACTGGCTCTCGGTTCAGCTGTCACTCGTGGACGGCGGCGCGCGAGCGATCGGCGGTGAGCTCGAGCTCGATCCCGCCGAGGCCGCGCGACTGCCGGCAGGCATGTTGGCCGACCGCCGCGAGCAGGCGCGGATCCGCATCGAGGCAATCGTCGAACGCGACCGTGCCTGCGCCGAGCATCACTTCTTCAGCGGGGCGTCACTGGCGTTGACCGCCGAGGCCTACCGGGCGATCGGTGGGCTGCCTGAGCGGCCCGCGCTCGAGGACGAGGCGCTGCAACACGCGCTCGAGGCCTTCGCCGTCCCGATCCTGCGACCCAGCAGCGTCCGGGTGCAGACTTCGGCGCGGATCGATGGGCGGGCGCCGCGGGGCCTCGCCCGTGACCTCGGGCTCGCGGACTGGCGGGCCAGGCGTACGTTCACCGCCGACCAGTTCCCGCTCGCCGAGCTCGTCCGCCGCAAGGCGCACAGCGTGAGCCTGATCATCCCCACCCGGCAGGTCGCCTCCACGATCGAGGAGATCGTCGGCGCCGTCGCTGGCCTTCGAAGCGCCGGTCTGCTGGACGAGATCCTCGTGATCGACGCGCAATCGACTGATGGCACCGCTGAGCTGGCCGCCTGCGCGGGGGCCACCGTTCTGCAGGAGCGCGAGATCCTGCCGTCGTTCGGACCGGCTCGGGGCAAGGGCGACGCGATGTGGCGAGGACTAGCGGCGAGCACGGGGCAGATCGTCGCCTACATCGACGGCGACACCGAGGAGTTCGACCCGCGGTTCGTGATCGGCCTGATCGGCCCGCTGCTCACCCGCCCGGAGATCGCCTACGTCAAGGGCGCGTTCCGCCGGCCGCTGCGAATCGGCAGCGAAATGCTGGCCCACGAGGGCGGCCGCGTGACCGAGCTCGTGGCTCGGCCGCTGCTGAACCTCTATGCGCCACACCTCGCCGGCTTCGACCAGCCGCTCGCCGGCGAGTTGGCCGGGCGCCGGGAGCTGCTCGCCCGGCTTCCGTTCTGCGCCGGCTACGGCGTGGAGATCGGGATGCTGATCGATGCCGCCGCAGCGGCGGGCATCGACGCGCTCGCCCAGGTGCAGCTCGGTATCCGGCTCAACCGCCACCAGTCGCTGCGTGAACTGAGCGCGATGGCCTACGCCGTGATCGCCGCCGCCGCCTCACGGCTCGGACGCCCCGCAGCGGCGCTGGCACCCGGTCCCCTCGCCCTGCCACCGCTCGAGGAAGGCGATTCCGTCGAGCTGCGCCAGGTCGTGGTCGACGAGCGACCCCCGCTGCAAAGCCTCAGCGGTCATCCCGAGATCAATATGGTGCCCCACTGAATGTCCGCTGATCCTCGCGCCTCGATCGCCTATCGGGCGACGCTGGCAATCGAGCGGGCCGCCGCGCTTGACCGCGTGGCGGACCCGCTCTCGGCCGCCGTGCGCCGTGCGCTGCCCGCCGGTTCGCTGAAGGATCTGCTGAGCGGAACGTGGCTGGGTCACACGCTGCATCCCCTGCTCACCGATATCCCGATCGGCGCCTGGGTCAGCTCGCTGATCCTCGACGCGATCGGCGGCCGCCACAGCGCCACGGCGTCGGACCGCCTGATCGCGGTCGGGATCGTGGCGGCGGTTCCGGCCGCGATCACCGGTACGGCCGACTGGGGGGACACCCAGCCCAAGGAGCGCCGCGTCGGGATCGTGCACGCGGTGGCCAACGTCTCGGCGCTGGCGCTCTACTCCGCCTCGCTGCTGGCGCGCCGGCGAGGCCGGCGAGCGCTGGGGATCGCGTTCAGCGTCGCGGGCGCCGGCGCGCTCGGCGCCGGCGGGCAGCTCGGCGGCCACCTCGCCTTCGTCCGGGGACTTGGCGTCGATCGCACCGCGTTTCAGTCCTGGCCCCAGGATTGGACTGACGCCGCCCCCCACGACGCTGTGCCCGAGGGCACGCTCGCGCACGCGGCCGTCAACGGCGCCGACCTGGTGCTCGGGCGCCACGACGGGGAGATCTTCGCGCTCGCCGATCGCTGCACGCATCGCGGCGCACCGCTGCACGAAGGGAAGCTGTGCGCGGGCCAGCTCGTCTGCCCGTGGCACCAGAGCATCTTCCGCGTCGCCGATGGCGGGATCGAGCAGGGCCCAGCCACCACACCCGCGCCGTGCCTGGAGACGCGCGTGCGGCACGGGCGGATCCAGGTGCGAGCAACGGAAATCTAGGAACCTAGGGCGGCGAGAATCTTGGCCAGACTGAGCGAGGTCCTCGACGGGTGGGCGGGGCGATATGTGGAAGATGCGCTCCGCGCGCATCACCGTCGCCGGCTCGCCCACATCGGCCAGAGCGACCAGTTCGACCCGCCGCAGGACGGATCCCTATGGGCGGCCGGTGATCCGCCGCCGCGCACGGACTGCGAGCTGGAGGTCCTGATCGACGGAGCGCAGGCGCTCCCCCGAATCGCGGAGGCGATCATGGCCGCCCGCTCCCATGTCCACATCGCCGGGTGGCACGTCACGCCCGGGTTCGGGTTGACCCGCGACGATCACGCGTCCCGGCTGCGCGATCTGCTCGGGGAGCTCGCCGAGCGGATCGACGTCCGCGTGCTGCTGTGGGCGGGAGCGCCGCTACCGGTCTTCACGCCCGCCCGTCGTGCCGTCCGCGCCGTGCGCGAGGAGCTGGTTCGAGGCACGCGGGTGCGGTGCGCGCTTGACGCCCGTGAGCGGCCGATGCACTGTCACCACGAGAAGCTGGTGATCGTCGACGGTGAGCTGGCGTTCGTCGGCGGGATCGACCTGACCTCCCTGGGCGGGGATCGTTTCGACTCCGGCGAGCACCCGATGCGCGGTCGGTTGGGCTGGCATGACGCGTCCACCTGCCTGCGCGGTCCGGCGGTCGGTGACGTCGCCGAGCACTTCGCCCGGCGCTGGGCTGCAGTGGACGGCGAACCGCTGCACACGCACATCCCGGGACCCGCTGGGAAGCGCACGGTGCAGGTCGTGCGCACCGTGCCCGAGAAGGTCTACGAGTTCCTTCCGCGCGGTGACTTCCGGATCCTCGAGGTCTACGCGCGCGCGCTGCGCTCAGCGCGTCAGCTCGTGTATCTCGAGAGCCAGTTCTTGTGGTCGTCGGACCTCGTGCAGATCCTCGCCGCCAAGCTCCGCGAGCCACCGGCCGAGGACTTCCGCGTCGTCGTGCTGCTGCCGGCCAAGCCCAACAACGGTGCCGATACCACCCTGGGTCAGCTCGGGGTCCTAGCGAGCGCCGATGCCGGCGGGGGGCGCTTTCTGGCCACCACGATCTCAGCCCGCAGCGGCCGGCTCCCAGGTCCGCTGTACGTCCACGCCAAGATCGGGATCGTCGACGACGCCTGGTTGACCGTCGGATCGGCGAACCTCAACGAGCATTCGTTCTTCAACGACTCCGAGATGAACGTCGTCTGCCGTGATCCGCGCCTCGCCCGGGAGACCCGGCTGGCGCTGTGGGCCGAGCATCTCGAGCGCTCGGTGCCCGAGGTCTCGGGCGATCCCGCCCGGGTCGTCGACGAGCTCTGGCGCCCAATCGCCAGCGAGCAGCTCGCGCGGTGCCGGCGTGGCGAGCCCCAGACCCATCGCCTGGTGGAGCTCGACGGAGTCTCACGCCGCTCGATGGCGCTGCTGGGGCCGCTGCAGGGGCTGGTCGTCGACGGCTAACTCGGATTCCCAAACAGCGAATGGGCACCTGTTTGGGTGGTCAGGAGAACTGGAAGCGTAGGGGCCGGTTCTCCCACCACGGGATCGGTAGGTCGGGGAGCTCGGCGGTGCGCATGATCGGG
>JBPCRJ010000157.1:0-11428 GCA_050996975.1 Solirubrobacteraceae bacterium
GGGGAGCACGTCGACGAGGAAGTTGCCGTTCGCCCTCGCGAACGACAGCCACACCAGCCCGCCCGCCAGGACCGTCAGGCCCGCGATGATTGGCGGTTTGAACCCGAACCGGGCGATCACCCGCGGGGCGACAACGACCATCAACACCATGATCGCCACCGTCATCGGCAACAGCGCCGCGCCGGCGGCGAACGCGGTGTAGTGCAGCACCTGCCGCAGGTAGAGGTTCAGGAAGTACCACATCGGGATACGCGCGGCGCCGAGCACCAGCTGGGCGAGGTTGGCCCC
Organism: Solirubrobacteraceae bacterium; assembly: GCA_050996975.1. Lineage (GTDB taxonomy): Bacteria > Actinomycetota > Thermoleophilia > Solirubrobacterales > Solirubrobacteraceae > Palsa-465. The sequence goes on from JBPCRJ010000157.1 coordinate 289, forward strand.
GGCGAGGTTGGGGGTGCGGAAGATCGCCAGGCGCACCAGCGGCGTCCTGCGAGCGCTCTGGATGACCACGAAGGCGACCAGCAGCGCGACCGCGCCGGCGAGCACGCCGATCGTTGCTACCGAGCCCCAGCCCTGTTGCGGGGCGCGGACGATCGCGAACACGGCCAGCGCGAGTCCTCCGGTGACGGAGACCGCACCGGCGATATCGACGCTCCCGCGCGTCGCCCTGGCGGCCGGCATCAACTTCGGGATCGCGACCAGCGCGATCAGCGCGATGGGGACGTAGAGCCAGAAGATCCACGGCCAGCTCAGCCATTGGGTGATCACGCCGCCAAGGAACACGCCGGCGGTCCCGCCGGCCGGGGCGGCGGCGCCGTAGAGCGCGATCGCCTTGGTCAGCTCCTTGGGGTCGTGGCTGAACAGCATCATCAGCAATGTCAGTGCGGAGGGGGCGATCATGGCGGCGCCGACGCCCTGGATCGCGCGGCCGGCAAGCTCGATGCCAACGCTTCCGGCGAGCGCAGCGACCACGGAGCCGCCCAGCAGGACAGCCCAGCCGGCGGTGAACACTTTGCGGGCGCCGAACAGGTCAGACAGGCGTCCGCCGAGCAGCAGCAGACCGCCGAATGCGATCACGGAGGCGTTGAACACCCACGACAGGCTGCTCTGGGTGAAGCCGAGATCGAGCTGGATCTTGGGAAGGGCGACGCCGATGATCGACGTGTCCATGATGACCATGAACTGGGCGAGCGCGATGAACACCAGCGCCCACCAGCGTTTGGGGTTAGGGGCAGGCATGAGAGGCCTCCTTCTAGGCCCCTCGGTCAGAGGAAGCTCTGGTTGTACGGTACGGGTGTTGGGTATCTGAACAGGCATGGGAAATCGTGGGTGGCACTCGATGCGCATGGCTCTCAGCTGATGCCGGCGGTCTCGAGTCTCGCCGTAGCGGGCGCGGCGGTCGCCGCGGAGGGGGCGCGCCGGGCCTGGAAGCGCCGCAGGCGCAGGGCGTTGGCCACGACCGAGACGCTGGAGAACGCCATCGCGGCGCCGGCGATGACGGGGTTCAGGAGCCCCACGGCCGCGAGTGGGAGGGCGGCGAGGTTGTAGCCGAACGCCCACGCGAGGTTCTGCTTGATCGTGCGCAGGGTGGCGCGGCTTAGGCGGATCGCATCCGCGGCGGCGTTCAGATCACCGCTGACCAGGGTGAGGTCTGATGCTTCGATCGCGACGTCGGTGCCGGTACCGATCGCCAGCCCGAGGTCGGCGTGGGCGAGGGCGGGCGCGTCGTTGACGCCGTCGCCGACCATCGCCACGACCGCACCCTCGGCCTGGAGGCGGCGCACGACATCGGTCTTCTCGCTCGGGAGGACCTCGGCGATGACGTCGCTGATTCCGACTTCGGCGGCGACGGCGCGCGCGGTCCTCTCGTTGTCGCCGGTCAGCAGGACCGGCCGCAGCCCCAAGGCCTTGAACGCTGCCACAGCCTCCGCTGAGCTTTCCTTGACGGTGTCGGCGACGACGAAGACGGAGGTTGCCTGTCCGTCCCAGCCGGCGGCGATGGCGGTCTGGCCGCGGTCCTGGGCGGCTTGTCGGGCGGCATCGAGTTCGGCTGGCAGGTGCATTGCCCAGTCGGCGAGCAGGGCCGGACGCCCAACCGTTAGCTCGTGGCCGTCGACGTTGCCTTGCACGCCAAGCCCCTCGCTGTTGGCGAAGCCCTCGACTGCGGGCAGCGGTCCGAATCGCTCGCGCGCGGCATGGGCGATGGCCTGGGCGACAGGATGCTCGGAGGCGTCTTCCAGGGCGCCGACGAGCCGCAGCGCGACATCGCGGTCGACATCGTTTGCTGTGACCATTTCGACCAGGCTCATCTTCCCGGTGGTCACGGTCCCGGTCTTGCCGAGCACGATCGTGTCCACGCGGCGCGTGGATTCAAGGACCTCCGGCCCCTTGATGAGCAGCCCGAGCTGGGCGCCGCGTCCGGTGCCGACCATCAGCGCGGTGGGGGTGGCCAGCCCGAGCGCGCACGGGCAGGCGATGATGAGCACGGCGACGGCGGCCGTGAACGCGAAGCTCGCGCTCTGACCGGTGCCGAGCCAGAAAGCCAGGGTCGCCACCGAGAGGGCGATGACGATCGGGACGAAGATGCCGGAGATGCGGTCGGCCAGGCGTTGGACGGGGGCCTTGCCGGTTTGGGCGTCCTCGACCAGGCGGGCGATCTGAGCGAGGGCGGTGTCGGAGCCGACCTTGATCGCGCGGATGATGAGGCGCCCGCCGGCGTTGACGGTTGCTCCAGGGAGGTTCGAGCCCGGGCTGACCTCGACGGGCACCGATTCGCCCGTGAGCAGGCTCATGTCGACCGCGGATGAGCCTTCTTCAACCACGCCGTCGGTGGCGACCTTCTCGCCGGGTCGGACGATGAAGCGGTCGCCGACTTGGAGTTGCGCGACGGACACGCGACGCTCGGCGCCGCTCTCGTCGAGGATGGCGACGTCCTTGGCGCCGAGCTCCAACAGGGCTTTGAGCGCAGCGCCGGCGCGCCGCTTGGCGCGAGCCTCGAAGTAGCGGCCCGCGAGCAGGAAGGTGGCGACGACAGATGCTGTCTCCAGGTAGATCTGGTTGGTGCCCGCGCCCGCGCGGGGAATGAGATCAAAGGGCATGTGCATGCCATTCATGCCGGCGTCGCCGATGAAGAGGGCGTAGAGCGACCACAGCCACGCGGCCAGCGTGCCGACCGAGATGAGCGTGTCCATCGTGGCGGCGCCGTGCTTGAGGCTGGCCCAGGCCGCGTGGTGAAACGGCCACGCGCCCCACAGGACGACGGGCGTCGCGAGTTGCAGGGCGAGCCACTGCCAATGGTTGAACTGCAGGGCCGGCACCATCGCCATCAGCAGCACCGGCAGCGAGACCACGGCGGAGAAGATCAGCCGTCGACGCAACGGGGCCGACGCGTCCCCTTCGTCCTCCGCAGCCGGCGGCGCTTCGGTCGAGGGCAGCGTCATGCCGTAGCCGACGGCCTCGACGGCATCGACGAGCTGCTCGGGAGCGACGGCGCCGGGGTCGAACTCGACGCGGGCCTTCTCGGTCGCGTAGTTGACCGTTGCCACAACGCCGTCGAGCCTGTTGAGCTTGCGCTCGATCCGGTGCGCGCAGGAGGCACAGGTCATGCCGGTGATCGGCGGTTCCAGATGCTCGGTGGTCTGGGTGGCGGTCATGGCGAGGTCTCTTTTCGTTGGTCAGGCGATGTCGTAGCCGGCCTCGTCGATGGCGTCGCGAACGGCGGCATCGTCGAGGCTTGTCCCGGTCACGGTCACGTGCTTGGTGGCCAGGTCAACGTCGACGGTGCAGACGCCGGCGAGCTTGTTGACCTCGGTGGTGACGGCGGTGCGGCAGTGCTCGCAGCTGATGCCGGGGACTGAGTAGGTGAGCTGGGTGGTGGCTGGGTTCATGGTTTGCGTTCTCGGGTCGGCTGTTCGGGTGCTACTTGGATGCGAGTTGGGTGAAGGCGACGGTGTGGACGCGCCCGCCCGTGCGGAACTGCAGGAACAAGCGGTAGAAGCCCGAGGTCGGTAGCTCGGTATGGAAGGTGATGGCGGCGCGCTCCCGGTCGCGGCCGCTTGGGTGCACGTGGGAGTACGCGAGGTCGCCCGCGTGCAGCGCCACGAGGTGGCCGTAGGCACCGAGGTACGGCTGCAGGCCGGTCACCGGCTGGCCGTTGTGGCTGACCCGGAAGGTCATTTCGGCTTCCCTGCCGGCCATCAGCGACACAGGGCGGCTCAGCGAGACCGCATAGCCGTCGGTGCTCGCCGTGCTGGCCTGCGCCGGAAGCGGTTTCGCGGGGGCGGCGCCCGGGGCGGTCAGGGTCGTGCCCAGCACGTATCGCTTGCCGCCCGTTGTGAGGTCGGTGATCGCGCGATAGCGCCCCGGCTTATCGAGCGTAAGCGCGACCGAGAACGTGCCGTCGGCAGCGACCACCGGGTGCAAGTGCTGGTAGCCGGTCAGGTCTAACCGCGCGACGATCAGGTGCAGAAGCTTGGTCTGGTCACGATCAAAGCGGCGGACGGGCATCCCGGCCTGGTCGAGGATGCCAAAGCGCCAAGTGCTCGCTCGACCGGCAGTCAGACGGTCGGAGGCAGGCGCGAGCGTTACCCCGCTGAGGCTGAGCCGCGTGCCGTCGGCACCGGCGACCATCGGCGCCATGCCGGGCATGGCCATCCCGTGCGCGGTGGCCCCGGAGCCGCCCATCGGCATCCTCGAGCTGCCCATCTGCATGTCGTGAACCGAGCCGCCGTGACCGTGAGCCGCGATCGCGCCTCCCACCGGCGGGGTCAGCTTGGTTGCGCTGCCGACGGCAGCGGCGCTGCTACCGATGACCGCGAGCCCGGCGGCGAAGGCGGTGAGTCGAAGTGGCGTTGACATGAGAAAGATACTCCTTCTGAAATACGGGGCGGGGGTATCAGACTGGAGACAACCGTAGCACACCCCTGGGGGGTACGGTATATTTTGCTTCTTGAACCTGCGACCCCAAGGACGAAGCCATGCCCCCAACCGCCGAGACCCGCGGATACGCCGCCACCAAGGACCAGCTCCTCACCCGCCTGAAGCGCATCGAAGGGCAGGTACGTGGGATCGAGGGGATGGTCGAGGGCGACCGCTACTGCATCGACATCCTCACCCAGATCTCAGCCATTCAGGCCGCACTTGACAAGGTCGCGCTCGGGCTGCTCGACGATCATGCTCGGACCTGCGTGCTCGGCGCCGAGGACGAGGAGCTCAAGGCCGACCGCACCGGCGAGCTGATGGCCGCCGTCGGGCGGCTCATGCGCCGCGGCTGAGCAGCCGTGCACGCAATCTGGCACGCGCTGCGGTTCGCGTTCGGGATGACGTGGGAGATCCTGTGGGCGCTGGTCCTCGGCTTCGCGCTCTCCGGCGCCGTCCAGGCCGTGGTCTCAAAGCAGCAGATGCGTCGGCTGCTGCCCGACCACTCCCCGCGGACGCTCGCGGTCGCCTCAGGGCTGGGTGCTGCCTCCTCGTCGTGCTCCTACGCGTCGGTGGCGCTCGCCCGGTCGCTGTTTCGCAAAGGGGCTGACTTCACGGCGGCGATGGCGTTTCAGTTCGCGTCCACCAACCTCGTCGTGGAGCTGGGGATCATCCTCGCGGTATTGATCGGGTGGCAGTTCACCGCTGGTGAGTTTCTCGGCGGGCCGATCATGATCGCGCTGATGGCGCTGCTGTTTCGCGTGTTCCTCAAGCCGGCGATGGTGCAGCAGGCCCGCCAGCAGGCCGACCGCGGCGTGCTCGGGCACATGGAGGGCCATGCCGAGATGGACATGAGCGTCGCCGAGCAAGGCACGATCTGGCAGCGGCTTCGGTCCCCGAAGGGTTTCACGGCGATCAGCGACTACTTCGTGATGGACTGGGGGGCGGTCTGGATGGACATCTTCGGCGGCCTCTTGATCGCCGGCGCGCTCGCCGCCTGGGTTCCCAACTCGTTCTGGCAAGGACTGTTTCTCCAACACCACAGCGCCCTGTCCACGATCTGGGGACCGCTGATCGGACCGCTCGTCGCGATCCTCTCGTTCGTCTGCTCGATCGGCAACGTGCCCCTCGCCGCCGTGCTCTGGAACGGCGGGATCAGCTTCGGCGGCGTGCTCGCGTTCATCTTCGCCGACCTCATCATCCTTCCCATCCTCAATATTTACCGCAAGTACTACGGCCGCCGGATCGCCACGTTCCTGCTCCTGACCTTCTACGCCACGATGGCCGCCGCCGGGCTGATCGTCGACCTGATCTTCAAAGCCGTCGGACTGGAACCGACCGGCGCCCGCCACGCCAAGGTCACCGACGCCGGCATCAGCCTCAACTACACCACCGTTCTGAACATCATCTTCCTGGCCTTCGCCGCCGTGCTGGTCGTGCGCTACTTCCGCAAAGGGGGCGGCCTCCCGATGCTCCGCATGATGAACACGCCGGCCGCCGAACAGCACGATCACGCCCACGGTCACGCGGCGTAGGACTGATCCTTCCCGTCAGTTGGCTCGACGCACCGCCACCCGGGCAGACAGTGGCCGCTGGCTAGGTTTTTCGTCGCTCTTGTCTTGAGCCGCAACACCGTCTCGACGTCTGCGGGCGCCTCGTGCTTCACGGTAGTAGTTCAGCAGCTGCGAACCGCCTCGTCTCGCGGCTAAGGCTTCCAAACTTGCTCAGCTCGGGACTTCCCTTTTCGCCCACACCGCGTCGCCGCGCCCGCATGGTGGGACGTTTCCTCTGCTGCCGGACCAAGTACCCGCCACTGGCCCCGAGACCTGAATGCTCCAATCTTCTCAAGTTCCTACGGTGCCGCTGAAGAGCTCGCCGGCCAGTACGAGAATCGGGCGTCGGGACCCACGCCACAAGGTGGCCGCTGTGCTAGGGCCGCTGCTCGCGCTCGTTTGCGAGGGCCTCGAGCCCTTTCAGAAATACGCTCAGCATTGTCGAGTACAGCTCTTCGCCGAGATCTGGCTCGATCAAGCGATCGACGAGGAACCCGTCCGCCATGAAATAGGTCATCGCGGCAATGTCCTCGAGCGGAAGCGGCGGCTCGACTGAGAACCCCTTGATCCAACGGTCGTACAGAGTGACGAGCCGGGCGCGCATCGCGGCCTGACGGGTGGCGAATTCCTGACGGAACTCCTCGTTCCGGGCGGCGTGTGCTGCGAACTGAAAATACAGGCCGGGCCATTCATCATCGCTTGCGAAATGGATGAAGTTGGCGGCGGCGGACCGCGCCTGCTCGTATGGGTCGTCGCCTCCCGCCAGTGCGCGGTCGAGGCGCTCGAGCTCGTTTGAAAAGCGCTCGTCGAGCATCACAAGGAAGAGCTCTTCCTTGTTTTTGAAGTTGGCGTAGAACGCGCCCTTGGTGTAGCCCGCCTCCTCGGCGACCTGGTCGATCGAGGTGCCCTCGAGGCCGTGCTTGCAGAACAGCTTTGCCGCCGCCTTCAGTAGGCACTTGCGCGTGTGTTGCTGCTTCTCGCGACGGGTCAGAGCGGCGCCGGTCATGTGAGGATGACCTCCGCGTCATGGCGTGGCGTCTCGGTAATCGCACGTCTAAACACGCGCTCGGGTTCGTGTCGGGCTGGTTGCAGGCGCCGCCGGCCCACCAACTGACTCAGTACCGCCCGCATCTCGAACTGCGCGAACGATGCTCCGAGGCAGCGGCGGACTCCGCCGCCGAACGGAATCCAAGTGTACGTTCCGGGTGGTTCACCGAGGAAGCGCTCGGGGAGGAACCGGTCGGGATCAGGGTAGACATCGGCTCGCCGGTGCATGAGATAGATCGATGGTGAAACGGTCGTCCCAGCGGGTAGCGACCATCCGCCGATCTCGACCGGCTCTGACAGCTTTCGGCCAACGAGCGAGATCACGGGCCGCAGCCGGAGCGTCTCGGTGATCACAGCATCGAGGTACTCCACCTCATCGTTACGCACCTCTTCGGCAAGGCGCGCCAGTTTCTCTGGATGGCGGACCAGCCGCTCTACCGCCCAGGAGAGCGCGGTGGCGGTGGTCTCGTGCCCGGCGACGAGCAGCGTGATCAGTTCGTCGCGCAGCTCCTGGTCGCTCATCGGCTGACCGTCGTCGTGGCGGGCCTGGAGCAGGAGCGAGAGGATGTCCTCGCGCTGCCCAAGGTCGCTGGCGTGTCGTCGCTGTCTGAGCAGCTCGTAGATCGGGCGGTCAACGCGAGCGACCTCGCGCTGAAACAGCGTGATGCGCCTGATCCGGTCTGGCCCGAGCAGCGCCGGGAACAACATCATCCGCGGATTGGTGACCAGATCGAGTAGGCGGCGCAGTTCGGTACGCAGGTGGTCGAGTTCATCGCCTCGTCGCAGGCCGAAGACGGCGCGCAGGATGATCTCGAGGGTGACCGCCTGCATCTGGGGGCGCACTCGGTACGGCTCCCGGCGGGGCCACCGCTCGATCTCCTCAGCCGCAATCGTCTCCATCATTTCCTGATAGCGCTGCATGCGCTTGCCGTGAAACGGCGGAAGTAGCACCTTGCGCTGTTCCATGTGCGCTGTGCCGTCGAGCAACAGCACCGAGTGCTCTCCCAGCACGGGGAGCAGGATCCGGTTGGCCTCGCCCGCTTGAAATACCGTCGCATCGCCTGTGAACACCCGTTTGACGTGCTCGGGATTTGACAGCACCACCCACGTGCCCTCGTGAAAGATCCGCAGGCTGAACGTCTCGCCGAATCGCGCCGCGCACTGGGCCATCATCCACTGAGCCTCGCGAAACCACATCATCGTCTGCAGCGCCGCGGGCATCCTCGGACCCGGCGGCAGAGGCTCACGACGGTCAACGGCTGAAGAAAAGCGAGATGTCATGCCGACGCTCCTTGGATCGCAGCTCGATGCTCCCATCCCCGGAGCGGGATTCGCAATGCGGGCGGTTCGCTCATGACCATGGGTTCGTCACGGGCGGGCGTACTGACGGCGGCAGACGCTCCTGCGGCGGCCTGATCGCTGCCACGGCGCGGCGTTACGAGATATGCCGCGATCGGCTCGGAAAGATTTCGAAGCCAGTGCAGCTCGCGCTCGCCATACACGAGCTCGGCGACCCGACCAGCGCGCTCCCTCGCCGCCGCGCTGACCAACACCTCGCCACCCGGCGCGACCGAGCACAAGCGCGCAGCCACGTTCACGGTCCGCCCATACCAATCGCCCTCGCTCGGCAGCGCCGGACCGGTGTGGACACCGACCCGAACAAGCGGGAAGCCAGGTTGCGTGCCGGGTTCGTCGACGAGCCGCGCAGCCAGCCTGATCGCCGCGCTCGCGTTCGTGCTGTGAAGCATCAAACCATCGCCGATCGCCTTCACCTCCTCGGCCCCATAGTCCCCAAGGAGCCCGCGAACCCGACCCTGCAGCTCAAGCACAACCTCGAGCGCACGACCGTCCCCCTCAAGCTCGGCCAGCGCCGTGAACCCGACCAAGTCGATGAACAGAAAGGTGTGGGCGTGCTCCGCCATTCCGGATACCACGCGGTATGTAAATCAGATACCGGTCGGTATGTCAAGGGTGAGTCTGACGCTCCGGCAGAACCCCGTGCGCCACGCTGGGTGGCGGTGCATTGCGAGTCCGATTCGCCGATCGCCACGATGCCGAGGGGGCGCGTGTTGCGATGTGCTTGACCAGCACGCCGGTGGCGAGCTCGTCCGGATGAGCGACCGGCGGGCAGCTTCTTCGCGCACAGGCGCGTCAACGTCGTCAGGCAGTTTCACGATGATGTCTCAGCGACGCTGATGTGTGCATGCGGCACGGGCAAGCGCGGGAGTCACGTGGGAAAGCACCGTTGGTGCACGTGGTGTGTCTGTCTCTTGGCGGTTTGGGATTTGGTGGAACTGGGGATGCGACGTGTCGATTGGGATCGGAGTCGGGTAAGTTCGTTTGTGTTGAGATCGGTGTGAAGAGCTTGAGGCGAGGTGAGTGATAGCATTGCTAGCATGAAGCGTAGGGTGATGATTCAGGCTGACGAGGTGGTTCTGGAGCGGGCTCGTCAACTCGCGGGGGAGCGAGGCATCACTTTTCCCCAGCTGGTGCGCGATGCGATCGAGCGCGAACTTGATCGCGACCCCGACCAACCGCTGTCGTGCGTTGGCGCTCTCGACACCGGTGGTCGCGCCCGCGAGCGTGAGTATCGCCCCGACGCGTGGCGCTGATCTTTGACACGGGTCCGCTGGCCGCTCTGATCGACCGCGGCGACCCTGACCACACGCGCTGTGCAGAGCTGCTCGTGACAACCACGGAGCGCCGCGTCGTGCCGCTGTGCGTGCTGGTCGAGGTCGAGTATCTGCTCCGGCCATGGCCCGGAGGCTTTACGGCGCTGATGACTGACGTGAACGCCGGCCGGCTCGAGACTCACCTCCCCGACGACCACGAGCTCGCTCGCGCCGCCGCGCTTGTTGAGACCTACGCCGATCTTCCCCTCGGGTTCGTGGACGCGAGCGTGCTCGCGGCGGTCGAGCACCTCGGTGAGACGAAGGTCGCGACACTGGATCGTCGCCACTTCAGCATCGCGCGCCCGGCGCACGTGGATCATCTGACGCTCCTGCCCGACTGAGAGCGCGCGGGGGCTTGTTCAGCGGGTGAGCCGTGGACCGCGTTCAGGACCTTCGCGACCAAGCCGGAGCGACATGCCGGTGCGAAGCGATGGTGAGGCAGCTGGAGCGAGGGTTTGCTCGCGGTCGGCCTCGAGCTCCATGATCCGCCGCAGCTCTGGCAAGCGTGCGACGTCCTGGTCACGGTGCAACGCCGCCGCCATGCGAGCGAGATCGCCGGCGGAGGCAACGAACGGCTGCAGTCCATAGCCGAGATGCTCCTTGGTGGCGGCGTGGCGCAGGTCAACGCAACCGCGCGGCACGCCGGCGGGAGTGCCGACGATGTTCAGTGCCCCGAACTGGGTCGACAGCAGGAGCACGTCCTCGGCGTCGATCGCCTGCTCGCTCCAAACGAGCGTCTGCCCGCCGAGCCTGCGGGCATCCAGCTCGCTCGTCGCCCGCTCTAGCCGGTCAATGTTGTCGCGGCCGAACGTGGGGCAGATGTCGACTCCGTGGGTCATCTCATCGGCGCCACGCAGCACCCGAGCAAGGCCGCCGATCAGCACGTAGGTGACACGCTTACGCTCCAGTGCCGCGAGGATCGCCCGCGGGTCAAAGGTCTCATCCCCGCTCGCCATCACCGGCTATCTCCGCCGGCGAAGTGCTTGAGCATCGAGTCCAGACGCCGTTCAGGCGAGAGCTGCTGAAGCTCGGTCAGCCGCTCGTCCTCGACGCGCTGCAGCGGCGCGAGCTCGAGGGGGATGTCAAAGCCACACGCCCGGACCAGCTCCACCAGCGTGTCGAGGCTCGGCGCGACCGCGCCTGCCTCCCACCGGCCGATCTGCACGCGGTCTTTGCCAGTGCGCTCCGCCAGGGCGACCTGACTGAAGCCGGCGCGCAGCCGGGCCTCGCGCAACAGCGCAGCACTCTTCACGGTGTCGGGACGCACAACCACAGTCTAACTCGCTAGAGGGCGTGATACTATCCGTGCAACAGATTTGCTTCACTGAGCAAGGATTCGGCAAGGGTGCAACCGCTGCGAACCACCTGGACCCCGGGACCACGATCGATGAC
>JBPCRJ010000038.1:0-7834 GCA_050996975.1 Solirubrobacteraceae bacterium
CGGGCAGCTCACCCGACGGATGACCACCGAAAGAGAGAGCGCATGAACAGACTCCTCGCCCACGCCCGCAGCAACGTGATCGGTTACCTGGCGCTGTTCGTCGCGCTCGGGGGGACCAGCTACGCCGCGGTCAACCTGCCTGCCGGCAGCGTCGGTAACCGCCAGGTGAGGAACCATTCGATCACCCCGATCAAGTTCGATCGCAGCACGATCGGCGGCTACGTGCGTTACTGGGCGAAGATCGACTCAGCCGGAGAAATCACCGCTTCGCGGCCTCGGGCGCACCTGGTGGGATGGAGCGATCAGCCGGGCGATGCCTTCCCTGGTGGCTTGGTGAGTTGGGGCCGTGCAGTACCCCCGCGGTGTTTCGCGCTCGCGACTACGGCCACGTTGCAGCCACCCACGCCAGGAGGTTCTGTGGCCTCCTACGCAACCGTCGAGATCTACAGCGCCGGGAACAAGAACGGTCCCGACGTGGGGGCGAAAGTACTCCTCTCGGCTCCTCAGGTAGCTGTCAATGTTGCCGTCATCTGCGCACAGCCGTGAGACGTTGAGCACTGACGAAGGACGTCGGTCTGGGCGGAGGGCTGGGGCTCGTCAGACCGTCGCGAACCTCGGTCTCGTGTTTCTGACGGTATTACTTGGGTTGGTCTTGCCCCGGACCGCACAGGCCGATGAGTCGGTCATGGTGTGCGGCGCCTATCCCAACCAGGTGTTCACGCCATCTTCAGCCTATGGGATCACGGCGAGGTCAACCTGTCCTGGAGGCGCTATCGCGCTTCAGGCCTACGGCGCCTCGTACAACCAGGGGCAAGGCGCGATCTGGCAGGCCAACGCGCCCGCCGGGCTGACGATCGTAGCCGCGGGAGTTCCCAGCGGAAGCCTTCGGTCGGACTATGTAAATGCGGGCAGCAACGGAAGTTACGGTGGCGACTTCTATTGGGCTGGTGGGAGCTCAAACATCGCATCTGGTGAGACTGGCGTCCTGTTGGGTCCGTTCGGCTCCAGCTACCTGGGCTTCCTGCTCGTGTGCGGGAAGCGCACTTGCACGAACCTAGCTGGCCCCGGCGACATCTACGTGCTGCAGATGACGCTGGCTGTGCGCGAAACGTCTGGTCCGTGGCTGTCCTCGCCGAACGGACTTTGGCAGGCCAACGGGTGGGTGCGGGGAGACTGGACGCTGGCGTTCCGCGGTGATTCGCCCTCGGGCCTGTGCGGGCTCGTGGCCGACCTTGGCGGTCAGGCGCTGCCGGGCACGTCATCACCTCGAGACCCTTCCACTTGGCATCAGTGCGGGGCAGGCCCGGTGAGCGACACTGTTGTGACCCAGGGCTATGGGCAAGGAGCCGAGACGCTGCACATCGGGGCGTGGGATGCGGCTGGTCAGACCGTTAACGACACCAAGACCGTCTACGTCGACAACCAGCAGCCGGAGGTGGCGCTCTCCGGCCCGGCCGACGCTCCCACTACCGCGGGCACGCAGTACGTGACCGCGACCGCTACTGCGGGCCCTTCGGGTGTGGCTGGGCTCTCGTGCTCGGTCGACGGCGCACCCGGAGAGTGGTACCCGGGTGCGAGCGCTCAGGTTCCGGTGAACGGGGTGGGCCAGCACATCGTGCAATGCTGGGCGGCCAACAACGCGGTCGACGGGAGCGGTAACCACGGCTGGTCGATCCCACAGTCGCAGTCGCTCAAGATCGGGGTTCCGACGATCGGCGCGATTGGGTTCTCGAGGATCGTCGACGCACTGCGCTGTCACCGTGTGCGCGAGCGGATCAAGGTTACGGCGCGTTGGGTCAAAGTTCGCCGGCATCACAAGCTTGTCCGCGTTCACCGTCGCGCACACCACAAGACGGTGAGGGTGACTCGATGTCACGCGCGCACGAAACGTGAGTGGGTGACGGTGCCAGTTACGGTACGGCGGAACGGCAAGAAGGTGCACATCAAACGACGGAAGATCGTGCGCGTGGTCCTGCTTCCTCGCGTTGTGAACCACGCAAGCCATCGAGTGGCTCACGGTCATCAGACGACAGTGAGCGGCTGGCTTGGCACGATCGACGGCAGTGCGCTGCCCGGGCAGACGGTGTCGATCCTGACCTCACCGGACAACGGCCAGGGGCAGTTCAGCACCGCGGCGGTCGTGAGCACCGCGGCGAATGGAAGCTGGACCGCGAGGCTTCCCGCTGGGCCCTCCCGACTGGTCGAGGCAGCCTATGGGGGTGGCCCGACCACGGAGGCGACCAACTCGGCACAGGTGCGCCTCGTCGTCCCGGCCGACGTCAAGCTGCTGCGGGTGATTCCGCGCAAAGTGCCCTGGGGTGGAACCGTTCGACTCGTCGGGCGACTCGAAGGCGGATACCTGCCAGCCGGTGGAGCGCTCGTGCGGCTGCGGATCGGGCTGGGGTCGACGTTCACAACCTACGGCGTGCACGAGCACGTAGGCGGAGACGGACGCTTCACGACTTCGTATACGTTCGGCGCCGGCGTTCCCAGCGTCCACCGGTCGTTCTGGTTCCAGGTCGCATCACTGCCCATGGGTGATTACCCGTACGCGCCCGCGAGCAGCCGCCGGCTGTCGGTACTCGTCGGCGGCCACCCGACCCACCGGTCGCGGCGCGGACGAAAGCAGAGATGAGGCCCAGGCTCGCGTGCTCGTCGGCATGCTCGTCGGCCCGTCTCGCCGGGTGCTCGTGGATCCGATCGGCAAGGGGTACCCTCCGTGGCAGTGGTCGGCGACATCCTGCAGCCAACGCATCTGCTGTTCGTGCTGATCGTCGCGCTGGTCGTGCTTGGACCCAAGCGGCTGCCCGAGGTCGCACGCACGCTGGGCGACGGCCTGCGCGACTTCAAGAACGCGATCAACGGCGAGCACCGTGACCATGACGCGCACGACGACGAGGATGACGGCTACCGCCCCCCCGACGCCGGCCGGACGGACGAGGCCGCTTTCGCCGAAGCACCGGCTTCGTCCTCCGCGGAAGCGCCCGGAGCAAACCACACCGAACCGGAGCACGCAGCGCCGACGCCAAAGCCTGCGGAACCACCCCCCGCCTGACCGTCGGTCGACGGCACTAGCCTCGGCCGATGACTGCGCCCGAGACCGTCGCGCTGATTGCCCTATTGAGGATTGGCCGCCGTCCGTGGCCGATCTACGCGGAGCTCCTGGAGGAAGCCGGCGGGGCGCTCCCCGTCCTGGAGCGCGAGCTGACCGAACGGGACGATGGCCAGGCGAGCCTCCTCCCTCGGCTTCCGGACGCCCTCTACACGCTGGACGCTCCGAACGCCTCCTCGACACCAGACGGCCTGCTCGAGGCCGCCGCGGCCGACGTCGCCGGCTGGGAGGCGCATGGGATTCAGCTGCTGACGGTGCTCGATCGCGACTACCCGAACAACCTGCGCGCGGTGCACGACCGGCCACCGGTGATCTTCGTGGCGGGCACGCTCGAGCGGCGTGACACCCGCTCGTTGGCGGTGGTGGGGTCGCGCCGAGCGTCGCCAACTGGACTGGAGCAGGCGCGGGAGATCGTCTTTCGTCTCGTGCACGACGGCTACGTCGTCACGTCGGGCCTCGCTGCCGGGATCGACACCGCGGCGCACTCGACCACACTCGCCGCGGGCGGTCGCACGCTGGCGGTGATCGGGACCGGGCTTGCGCACAGCTATCCCCGCCAGAACGCCGCCCTCCAGCGTGAGATCGCAGCCCGTGGCGCCGTCGTGTCGCAGTTCCGGCCCGAGATACGACCAAGCCGGCGGACTTTTCCCTTGCGTAACGCGGTGATGTCTGGGCTGACGCTGGGAACGGTGATCGTCGAGGCTTCGCACACCAGCGGCGCACGCGTCCAGGCGCGGCTCGCCCTCGCCCACGGACGCCCGGTGTTCCTGGCGCGGCCCCTGCTGAGCCAGGACTGGGCGCGCGAGCTCTCAGACCGACCCGGTACGCACGTGTTCAGCTCGCCGAGCGAGATCACTGACGTCATCGAGCGCCTCACCTCCGCCGGCGCCCTCGTCGCTTAGCGGCCTCGATGCCGACCGTCGCCGAGCTCACCTACCCGTACGGGAACTTCATGCTCGGCCCGCACCCGGGCAAGGCCGTCTGCGAGGGATGCTTCGACCTGACTGCGGGCCCCCAGCGCTGCTATCGGTGCGCCCGTGCCCACCGGGGGCTCGATGCGGTCGCGCCGATCTCCTATAGCGTTGCTCAGGAGCAGTTGCACCACGCCCTAGCGGGATACAAGCGGCCGCCGAGCGAGGTCGCGCGGCGCTTTGAGGTCGAGCTCGCGGCCGTCCTCTGGCGTTACCTCGACATGCACGAGCAGTGCGTCGCGCGAGCGGCTGGGACTGACGCGTTCGAGCTCGTCACGACAGTCCCGTCCAGCACCCGGGAGCGTGACGCCGCTCACCCGCTGCACCGGATCGTCGGAGAGCTGGCGGGTCCTACGCGAGACCGGCACGAGCGCCTCCTGCGCCGCTCCAAGCACAGCGTCGAAGCGCGCACCTTCAGCGTGGAGAAGTTCCACGCGACTCGCGACCTGGCCGGACGCTCGGTGCTGCTGATCGACGACACCTGGACGACGGGAGCGACCGCCCGCAGCGCCGCGGCGGCGCTCGAGGCGGCGGGCGCCGGCCCCGTGGCGGCGGTCGTAATTGGTCGCCATCTCAACCGCGACTGGCGCCATAACGGCCATCGGCTGGACGAACTCCCGCGCCCGTTCGATTGGGAGCGTTGCGCCGTTCACGCGAGCCGACTGGCATCGTCGGCATAGTGACCTCAAACGCGCACGCGTCCTCTCAGGGTTTGCTTCCTGTGCGACAAGGGGTAGGGTGCAGGTGTCTTGAGGAGAGAGAGTCGAGGTGCAAGGGGAGCACTTAGGCGGGCCGGGCTCACCGGGCTGGCGGTAGCCGTAGCGGCTGTAGGACTGGCTGCGTGCGGCGGCTCGTCGAGTAAAGGACCGGTGACCCTCAACTGGTACGTGTTCCCGGAGCCGTCGGGGTCCTTCGCGAAGGCCGCCGCCGACTGCTCGAAGGCGTCAGGCGGCAAGTACCAGATCAAGATCAACTTCCTCTCCACCTCATCTGACCAGCAGCGTGTGTCGCTGGTGCGCCGGCTGGCGGCGAATGACCCCTCGATCGACATCCTGGCCATGGACGTCGACTGGACGGCCGAGTTCGCCACTGCCAACTGGATCCAACCGGTGCCCGCATCGCTGGCGGCGCAGGTCCGCGGCCAGGATCTCCCCGGGCCTGTCAAGACCGCCACCTGGCAGGGCAAGATCTGGGCGGTCCCGATCAACTCGAACACCCAGCTGCTCTGGTACCACAAGGATCTGGTCCAGCAGTTCGGCGGTCCGCCCAAGACCTGGGACCAGATGATCGACGACGCGGCCAAGCTGGCCAAGCAGGGCAAGCCCCATTACATTGAGGAGCAGGGCGCCCAGTACGAGGGTCTCACCGTCTGGTTTAACTCGATGGTCAACTCAGCCGGCGGCGAGATCATCTCGCCCGACAACAAGGTCGTGATCGGACAGCCGGCGAAGACCGCGGCGTCGATCATGCAGCGGCTTGCGACCGCGCCGGCTGCAGACCCGTCGCTCAACGTCACCCAGGAGGGTCAGGCCGATACGGCGTTTGACCTGGGGACCGCGGCGTTCGAGATCAACTACCCGTTCGTGTGGGCCTCCGCCAAGACCACCGGTCCCAAGGTCGCCAAGGTGATGGGGTACGCGGCGTTTCCCAAGGTCGTTCCGGGCATGACGCCACGCGTTTCGATCGGCGGCTACAACCTGGGGATCTCGTCTCACTCCCAACATTCACAGCTCGCCTTCGATGCGGTGAAGTGCCTCATCCAGCCCCCCAACCAGAAGACTGACGCGATCAAGGGAGGGCTCGCTCCCGTCTCCACGAGCATCTACGGCGACCCGGCCTTTGACAAGGCCTATCCCTTCCACGCCCTGATCAAGGCCCAGCTTGAAACGTACGGCCTACGGCCGCAGACGCCGGCCTATGCCGACGTTACCCTGGCGATCCAGAAGGCGCTCTCACCAACCTCGAGCATCGTCCCGAACACCGTCGTGAGCAAGCTGCGCAACCAGATCAAGCTGTCGCTCTCATCGGCGGCCCTGCTATGAGCACCGGCGCTGTCACCGCCCCAAGCCCGGCGGCGAAGCCGCGGCGACGTCACCTGACCGAGCGAACTCGCGCCGAGCGGCGCCTGGCCGCCATGCTGGTGGGTCCGGCGGCGATCGTAATGGCCGCCGTGACGGCGTATCCGATTATCGACGCCGTGATTCTCTCCCTGCAGCGGGCGGACCTGCGCTTCCCGGCCAACAACAAATTCATCGGTCTATCCAACTACGGTCACGTGCTCAGCGCGCCGGTGTGGTGGCAGGACGTACTGCATACCGTGATCATCACCGTGATCACGGTTTCGATCCAGTTCGTGCTCGGTATGTGCCTGGCGCTGGTCATGCACCGAGTGATCTTCGCCCGGGGGCTGGTGCGCGGCGTGGCGCTGATTCCGTACGGGATCGTCGCGGTCGTGTCCGCCTACGCATGGCAGCTGGCCTTCTCGCTCAACAGCGGCTGGATCCCGAAGCTGCTCGGGTTGAGCAGCGACCCGTTGAGCCACTCGTTCGGACTCTACGTGGCGATCATCATCGCCGAGATCTGGAAGAACACGCCGTTCATGGCGCTGCTGCTGCTGGCGGGCCTGGCGCTCGTACCCGACGAGCTACTGGAGGCCGCGAAGGTGGATGGCGCGACCACCTGGCAGCGATTCACCCGGATAACGATCCCGTTGATGAAGCCGGCGATCCTGGTCGCCCTGCTGTTCCGCACCCTTGACGCGTTTCGGATCTTCGACACGATCTACATCTTCGGCCAGGGAGCTCAGAACACGGAGTCGATCTCGATGCTCAACTACTCGACGCTGCTCGACCGGCTCAATCTCGGTTTGGGGTCGGCGGTGTCAGTGCTGCTGTTCGTGCTCGTTGCCCTGATCGCGCTCGTGTTCATGAAGGGCTTCGGTGCGGGCGCCACACCCGGGGGGGCTGAAGCTTGAGCCTTCGCTCGCGCCAAGTCAGTGGCTGGTCGATGGCGATCTTCGTCGTCGTGGTCGTCTCGCTCGTGCCCGTGGTGTGGATCGTGATGCTGTCGCTAAAGACACCCGGGACGGCCACCGACGGAAGCTTCATCCCGCACGCGTGGACGCTGTCGAACTACTCGGACATCTTCAACACCAGCACGTTCACGGCCGCCCTGCGCAACTCGATCGGCATCGCGCTGATCTCGACGGCCCTGGCGGTGATGCTCGCGTCGGCGGCCGCGTACGCGATCGCCCGCCTCGACTTCCCGGGCAAGCAGGTCATCCTCGCGGTGTCGCTGGGAGTGGCGATGTTTCCGCAGATCTCGCTGGTCGGGCCGCTGTACAACCTGTGGCGTCAGATCGGGCTCTATGACAGCTGGCCAGGTTTGATCATCCCGTACATGACCTTCGCGCTGCCGCTGTCGATCTTCGTCCTGTCGTCGTTCTTCCGGGAGATCCCTTGGGAGCTTGAGCAGGCGGCGCAGATCGATGGGGCGACGCCGTTCCAAGCCTTCCGCAAGGTGATCGTCCCGCTGGCCACGCCGGGCATCGTGACGACGTTCATCCTCGTGTTCATCATCTGCTGGAACGACTTCGTGTTCGCGATCTCCCTGACCTCCACGGATAGCGCGCAGACGGTGCCCGCGGCGATCTCCTCGTTCCCCGGCGTCTCGCAGTTCACCGTGCCCTACGGCGACATCGCCGCCGCGGCGGTGGTCGTTACGGTTCCAGTGATGATTCTCGTGCTCCTGT
>JBPCRJ010000052.1:0-22484 GCA_050996975.1 Solirubrobacteraceae bacterium
GGCGGGAAGATGTAGAACGCCGCCAGCTCGCCTGAGGCGGCGCGGAGATCCTGCTGGGGGATCTGCTGCATCTCGCCGCTGATCTTCATCAGCGCCGAGATCAGCGCGCTCGGTCGACCGGTGATGATCGCCGAGCCGCGGTCGGCGGCGAACTCGCGGTAGCGCGAGAGCGCCTGCAGGAGCACGAAGGAGATCATGTAGACGACCGCCGAGACGAGGATCACCACGAACGCGCCCGGGCCCTCCTCGTTGTCGTCGCCGCCGAAGATGCCGCCGAACCAGAACCCCATCTGCACGATGAACGACGCGATCGAGGCGAAGAAGCTCGCGATCGTCATCACCATCACGTCGCGGTTCTGGACGTGGGTCAGCTCGTGGGCGAGCACGCCCTCGAGCTCGGCGGCGGAGAGCAGGGCGATGATCCCGGTCGTCGCGCAGACGGTCGCGGTCGCCGGGGAGCGCCCGATCGCGAACGCGTTGGGCATCTCGGTCTGGGCGAGCGCCACCCGCGGCTTGGGGAGGTTGGCCTGGATGCACAGGCGCTCGATGATCGCGTGGAGCTCCGGTGCCTCCCGGGGGCTGACCTCACGTGCGCCCATCGAGAACAGCGCGATCTTGTCCGAGGTGAAGAACTGGATCAGGAACAGCGCGCCGGCGACGACGGCGATCACGACCGCGCCGGCGCCGGCGGCGAACAGGACGCCGATCAGCACGGCGTAGATCAGGCCGAGCAGGAACAGAGTCAGCAGCATCCTGGCCTGCAGTCCCCGGTCACGGCCGAATGAGGTGGGGCGCGCCATCGTGACACCAATGTTGCCAGACCGAGTCCGCCGGTCGGGGACAAGCGGTCGGAAACTTGTAGGACACCGAGCTGAGGCAGGACGCGGGGCGAGAGCGTCGCGTCAGAATGCTCAAGCTCTGAACGGGTCGAGCCGATAGATGATCAGGGTGCGTACGAGCGGAGCATATGTCGCAGGCTTTGGCACCGCGGGATCATTGCTCGCAGGCGCCGCGTTCGTGTTCGTGCTCGCGAGCGCCGTGGTCGAGTTCCGCGGCTGGCCCCAGCTGGGATCCCAGCCGTCCCCGCCGGCCGTGGTGGTGGTGTCCTCGAGCTCGCGCGCCGGCTCGCCGATCAGCCGGCGGCTGGCGGTGGCAGGCGCCGGACGCGCCGCCCGCATGGGCGTCGCCACCGGCGCCGGGTGTCCCGCGCCGAGCGCCTCGAGCAGCGGGTCGGCCGGCTTGGGGATCTCGGCTACCGGACCCGTTGCCGTCTCGGTTCCCGCGCCGGCGCTACCTGCGCGTCCTGGCGGGATGCAGATCGCGACGGTGCCCGTGAACCCGCCGGGCACGCCCAAACACCCCGGCAGCCCGCGGGGGGCGTGCGGCGGTTGCGATCCGCGTGCGGCCGGCGGCGTTCTGAGCGACGTCGTGCAGGGCACCACCGCGGCGCTCGGCGGCACGGTCGCGAGCACGGGAGCGACGCTCGGATCGACTGTCAGCGGCGTCGCCGGCGCACTGGGCACCACGCTCTCCGGTGCAGACCCGTCGCTTGGCCGCACCGTGCAGGGAACGGGCAGCGCCCTCGGCGGCACGCTCAGCGTGACCACTGGAGCCCTCGGCGGGACCGTCTCGGGCGTCGGTCAGGCGCTCGGCTGGCTGCTCGCCGGGAGCCCGTCCTCACCGTAGCCGCGGCGGGGCCAGCCTGCTCGAGCAGACCTTGGAAGCGCCCGCCACCGTAGGGCGGCCCGTCAGTCGGACCGGGTGGGCAGCCAGTCGGCTTCGCGCAGGCGATCGTTGACGGTCATCAGCGTCAGCCCGTGAACGAGGGCGGTAGCTGCCAAGAAGCGGTCGGCGGGATCGCGGTGGGGGAGGGCGAGCTCACGGCTGCGCAGCGCCACCTCTCGGGATAGCGGTGCGTCCCTGAGCGGGACGCGCCGGAGGGCGTCCTGCACCCATGACCGCGGCCCACCGAAGAGCTCGATCCGCCCGTGGTCGTGCAGCAGGGCCAGCTCCCATATTGAGATCGGGGACAACCACAGCTCACACGAGGACCCCTCGAGCGCCTCGCGCAGGCCGCCGGGCAGCCGGTCGGACGCGAGCAGGTACCAGAACCAGATGTGCGTGTCGAGCAGGTAGGGCGGGCCAGCATCGCGTGGCGCGCTACGCGGGCTCAACGGCGGCTTCCCGATCCACGTCGCCGTGTGCGGCCTCCCAGTCATCGTCGCCCAGCGACTCGACGATGTCGCCGAGCTCTCGGGCGGTCCCGCGCATCGCGCCCCAGCCGCTCTGCTTGACCTCTGGAGGCGGCGGCGGGACTACCTGCGCGATGGGGACGCCGCGGCGGGTGACGAGCAGCGGCTCGCCGGTGGCGCGGACGCGCTCCAGGGCGGCGAGACAAGTCGCCTTGAACTTCGATACGGGTATGGTATCCATGAGTTCATCGTACCATGGTCGTCGACCATGGTCAGCTGTATCCGAGAGGCGACGCAGACACGACTCCGGGCTGGCGGCGCCACGGATCTGAAGCGGGCCGCTGGCCGCCGTGAGCGCGGCCCGGTCGCGCCCGCATCGACCTCGTGTTGACGGGATCCTGTTCGTGCTCTGCCTCGCCACCATGAAGGCCCCCACCCGGACGTCGAGGAGCTGCCGCCGCGGGCGCTTGACGAACGAAGACAGTCGGCGATGCGCAGACACATGTCTACTACCGAATTGCAGCGAGTCGTCCGACTTCCTCCAACATCCCCATTTTGGTTCCGGTCACCTCCGCCACGGTGCTGGCCTGCGCCGTGGCATGATCGATCACCGTGACCCACACCCGGCTCCAATCACCGTGACCCCCACCGCGCTCGGTTCACCGTGACCCTCACCTCGGCGTCGCTCTCGCACGTGTACCCGATCGGCTCCCGCGTGAACGACCGCGGTCGTCTGGAGATCGGCGGCTGTGACGCGGTCGAGCTGGCCGGGGAGTTCGGCACGCCGGCGTACATCGTCGCCGAGGACGATCTGCGCGCGCGGGCGCGTGAGCTGCTGGCGGCGCTGTCCGCTCGCCACGGCGACCATGAGGTGCTGTTCGCCTCGAAGGCGTTCGCGTGCACCGCCGTCTATCGCGTGCTCGCGGAGGAAGGCCTCGGGTGTGACGTGGCGTCCGGCGGTGAGCTCGCGCTCGCGCTCGGAGCGGGCTTTGACCCGCGCCGTATCTACATGCACGGCAACGCGAAATCAGAGGCGGAGCTGCGCGAGGCGCTAGACGCCGGGGTCGGTCACGTGGTCCTCGACTCGATCGACGAGCTGGGGCGCCTGGAGCGGATCGCCGCCGAGCTCGGGCGCCGCCAGCCGGTCCTGATCCGGGTCAACCCCGATGTGGCGGGGGACACCCATCAGGCGATGTCGACCGGTCAGGCCGACTCCAAGTTCGGCTTCTCGCTCACGCACGCTCGCGACGCGATCGAGCGCCTCGGCGCGGCGACGCCGCTGGATCTCGTCGGCCTGCACTGCCATATCGGCTCGCAGCTGTTCGAGCTCGAGCCGTTCCGCGCGGCCGTGCGGGCGATCGCCACGCTCGGTGACTTCCCGCTCTACAACCTCGGGGGCGGGCTGGCCGCCGCGTACACCGCCTCACAGCACCCACCCGCGATCGCGGAGTACGTCGAGACGCTCCTCGACACGGCGCGCGAGATGCTGGGTGTTGGCAAGCGGCTGGTGCTCGAGCCGGGCCGTGCGCCGGTCGCCAACTCGACGGTCACGCCCTACACAGCGCAGAGCGTGAAGCGCAACGCCTCGACCTGGGTGGCGGTCGACGGCGGGATGTCAGACAACCTGCGCCCGATGCTCTACGGCGCGGCCTACGAGGCGGTGATCGCCGACCGCGTGCTCGCGCCGGGGTCCGAGCGCTGTCAGGTCGCGGGCAAGCACTGCGAGTCCGGCGACGTGATCGTCCGCGACGCGGCGCTGCCCGAGCCCGAGCCGGGGGACATCCTCGCCACGCCCGCCACCGGCGCCTACGGACACTCGCTGGCCAACAACTACAACGGCGTGCCCCGGCCGCCGGTGATCTTCTGTCGCGGGGGCGGCGCCCGCGTCGTCGTGCGCCGTGAGACCTACGAGGACCTGGCCGCCCGTGACGTGGGCTGAGCGGGCGTTCCGGTTGACCGTGACGTGGGCTGAGCGGGCATTCCGGTTGACCGTGACGGCGGCTGAGGCGGCGTTCCGGTGACCGTGCCCTCGACTGACGGGGCGTTCCGGGTCGGGCTCCTTGGCCATGGCACGATCGGGGCCGCATTCGCGACGCTGCTCGGCGAGAGCGCGGGGCGAATCGAGCGGATCACCGGGCTGCGGCCGGCGCTGACGGGCGTGCTGACACGCAGCGGGGGATCCTTCGAGGAGCTCCTGGCGGGCTCAGACCTGATCGTCGAGCTGATCGGCGGGATCGAGCCCGCGCGCGACTACGTGCTGCGGGCGATGCGCGCCGGGCGCCACGTCGTGACCGCGAACAAGCAGCTGCTCTCCCACCACGGTGAGGAGCTGTGGGACACCGCGCGCGCGCACGGAGTGCAGCTGCGCTTCGAGGGGGCGGTGGCGGGGGTGGTGCCGGTGATCCGCGTGCTCCAGGAGTCGCTTGCCGGCACCCGCGTTGACCGGGTGTACGGGATCGTCAACGGCACGACCAACTTCATCCTCAGCGAGATGGCGCGGACCGGGACGACCTTCGGCGAGGCGCTGAGTGAGGCGCAGCGGCTCGGCTACGCCGAAGCCGACCCCTCCGAGGATGTCGACGGGCGCGATGCCGCGGCCAAGATGGCGATCCTCGCGCGGCTCGCGTTCGACACCCCGGTGCACATCGATCAGGTCCCCTACGAGGGAATCGAGCAGATCCAGCCCGACGACCTCGAGTACGCGCGTGAGCTCGGCCTCGGGCTGAAGCTGATCGGCACCGCCGAGCGGATCGGCGAGGGGCTCTCGGTTCGCGTGCACCCGGCGTTCCTCTACCCGGGCCATCCGCTCGCGTCGGTGGGGGGGCCGTTCAACGCCGTCACCGTCGAGTCCGAGCAGATCACCGAGATCACGATGTCCGGCCCCGGCGCGGGCGGCCCGCAGACCGCCAGCGCGGTGCTGGGCGACGTGATCAGCGCGATGATCCCGCCCGCGTGCACGCCGCCGGCGATCGAAGCGCTGGCGCTCGTGCAGGACATCGTCTCGGCCTTCTATCTGCACCTCGAAGTCGCCGACGAGCCGGGCGTGCTGGCGCAGGTCGCGCAGGTGCTCGCGCTCCAGAACGTGTCGGTCAAGTCGGTCGTGCAGAAGGGGCTCGGCGACCAGGCGCGGCTGGTGATGGTCGTGCACCCGGTGCTCGAGTCGCGCTTCGCCGCTGCGATGGAGCTGATCGCGCGGCTCGACGTGACCCGTGCCCCCCCGCGCGCCATCCGAGTGCTCGAGAGGGAGTTCTAGGCGGACGCTCGTGGCCCGGGATGCCGGATTTCCGCGCAGGTCCGCGGTGGTGGGTCGGAGACGACACGCCAGGTTGGCGTGGACCGGCGAATCGCCAGCGCCGTCGACGGCCTGCGGTCGGAGCCTCGACCGCATGGCGCCCGGCCGCTGGTCGGCTATCCAGGCGGTGGCGCATCCGAATCGGCGACCACCGAGCGGTCTACGCGATCAAGGAGCGCTGCGTTGTAGCAATGCCTGGTCGGGAAGTGTCGGTGCGGGAGCTGCGCAATCACACAGCTCAGGTTGTACGGCGGGCGCAGGCGGGCGAGCGACTGTCGCTGACCGTCAACGGCGCCCTGTGGCCGATATCGTCCCCCACGATCCTCGCCCGGCGTGGGCGCCTGCGGGCGTGGTGAGACAGATCTCGACCGAGGCGCCCGCGGATCGCGGGTTGCTCTACGAGCTCGATCGCGGATTGGGTCAGACGATCGACAAGCTGTGACGCGGGGTGCGCGCCCCAAGATCCAGGACACGTGGATCGCCGCGACCGCGGTGGCCCTTGGCGTTCCGGTCTGCACGCAGGACGATGACTTCGACGCGTTCGCCAGTCTGCAGCTGATTCGCGTATAGCGTACCGACCGTCGACGGAAATTCGCCTCCGCAGAGGGCGCTCCGTTGGCCGCTGCGCGATCCAGTTCGCGACGGCGTTGACGAAGGGCTCGGCAATCGCAGCCGCGTCCTCGACCAGGGCGCGTTGTCCAACCAGTCGTCGAACCCGCTGAGCTGTTCAAACGGACAGCATATGCCGGTAGCGTGTAGCCGCCGCCGGAATCGTCGCACATAGCTGTCGCATGACGTCATACTATTTGTGTGACATCACTCTCGCTGCGTGTTCCGGCCGAGCTGGCCAAGCAGTTGGACGAGCTTGTGGCGACCGGCCGCTACCGGAGCCGTTCCGCGGCGATCGAGGCGGCGATCGACCGGATGCTGGAGGCGGAGCGCAAGCGAGACGTCGATCGCGCGATCATCGCGGGCTATGAGCGCGTTCCTGCTGAGCCTCCCGACGCATTTGAACTATCGCTCGCGGCGCGATCTGTGCGCCAGGAGCCGTGGTGAGGCGCGGGGAGGTGT
Organism: Solirubrobacteraceae bacterium; assembly: GCA_050996975.1. Lineage (GTDB taxonomy): Bacteria > Actinomycetota > Thermoleophilia > Solirubrobacterales > Solirubrobacteraceae > Palsa-465. The sequence goes on from JBPCRJ010000052.1 coordinate 6,556, forward strand.
GGTGGGTGGGAGAACCCTCCGGCGCCATGCGACCGTACCTCGTGCTGACGCGTCAGGCGGCGATTCCGGTGCTGCACTCCGTGATTGTCGTTCCCGCGACCCGAACCGTCCGCGGCATCCCGACGGAGGTGGAGCTCGACCAGAGCGACGGGATGCCGGACGCCTGCTCGTTGTCACTCGACAGCTTGACGCTCGTGCCCAAGCAGCTGTTCAAGCGCTGGATCTGCACGCTGGACGATGTCCGGGTTCGCGCCGTCTGCGCGGCGCTGCGCGAAGCGGTTGAGTGCTGATCCGCGCCACGGGGCCAGCGGACGCGCCGGCTCTGGCATGCTGCGGCGATGTCCGGTCTGATCGAGCGCTACCGCGAGCGCCTGCCGTTCGCGCCTGAGGATCCGATCGTGACCCTCGGGGAGGGTGGGACGCCGCTCGTGCTCGCGCCGCGTCTCTCCGAGCGCGCCGGGGCCGAGGTGTGGTTGAAGCTCGAGGGGGCGAATCCGACTGGTTCGTTCAAGGACCGCGGGATGACCTGTGCGGTGTCGGCCGCTGTGCGGGAGGGCGTCGAGGCGGTCGTGTGCGCTTCGACGGGGAATACGGCGGCCTCAGCCGCGGCCTACGCCGCTCGGGCCGGCCTGCGCGGGGCGGTGATCGTGCCCGACGGCAAGATCGCCACCGGAAAGCTCGCGCAGGCGCTGATGCACGGCGCCCGGGTGATCGCGCTGCGCGGCAACTTCGATCAGGCGCTGACGCTCGTCCGAGAGCTCGCCGGCCGGCATCCGGTGGCGCTGGTGAACTCGGTCAACGACTTCCGCATGGAGGGGCAGAAGACGGCGGCGTTCGAGCTCGTCGACGCGCTCGACGGCGAGCTCGACGCGCTCTGCATCCCGGTCGGCAACGCCGGCAACATAACCGCCTACTGGCGAGGCTTCCGCGAGGCGGGGATCCGGCCGCGGATGCTCGGCTTCCAGGCCGCGGGGGCCGCGCCGCTGGTTAGCGGGGCGCCGGTCGAGCATCCGGAAACGGTCGCCAGCGCGATCCGGATCGGCAATCCCGCCCGCTGGGAGGATGCGATGGACGCGATGACCTCCTCCGGCGGCGCGGTGGAAGCGGTCACCGACGAGCAGATCCTCGACGCCTATCGCTTCCTCGCCGCCCGCGAAGGCGTGTTCTGCGAGCCGGCCTCGGCGGCCAGCGTCGCCGGACTGCTGGCTTATGGGGCGGGCGGAGCCCGCCGGGTAGTTTGCGTGCTGACCGGCCACGGTCTCAAGGATCCCCAGACCGCCCTCGAGCACGCCGGGGTCGTGGTCCCGTGCGAGCCCGAGCTCGGCGCGATCGAGGAGGCGGTGCTCGGTTGACGCTGGGTCACGTCCCGCTACCGCCCGCTCGCCGGCGGCGGCGATGACCCGCGGGCGCCGGCGCCTGGTCCGGGTGCCCGCTTCGTCGGCCAATCTGGGTCCCGGCTTCGATGTCCTCGCCGCCGCGCTCGCATTGCGTTTGGAGCTCGAGGTGCTGGAGACGGGCACCTTCGGGGTGGTCAGCGAGCTTGACATCCCCCGCGACCGGACGAACCTTCTCGTGCGCGCGTTCGAGCGCCTGCATCCGGCGGACTGCTTCGAGTTCCGGATCTCCTCGCAGATCCCGCTCTCCGGCGGGCTCGGCTCGAGCGCCGCGGCGATCGTCGCCGGACTGATCGCCGCCGACCACCTGTTCGAGCTCGACGCCGACATCGCTCACGTGGCAGCCGAGCTCGAGGGTCATCCCGACAACGTCGCGGCCGCGCTGCGCGGCGGCTTCGTGGTCTGCGATGGCGAGCAAGCCCATCGCTTCGAGCCGCCGATGGGCCTCGAGGCGGTGCTGGTGGTGCCGTTCGATGCCGTCGCGACGGGGGCGGCGCGAGCGGCACTGCCTGAGCACGTGCCCCTCGCGGATGCCGTGTTCAACGTCGCCCGCAGCGCGATGCTGGTGCTGGGTCTGGCGAGTGGGGACTGGGACCTGCTCGCGGCCGGGCTCGAGGATCGCCTGCACCAGGCCAGTCGCGCCCATCTCTACCCCCGCTCGGCGGCGCTGCTCGAGCGGGCTCGCTCGCTCGGCGCCCTGGGCGCGACGATCTCCGGCGCCGGCCCGAGCGTCCTGGTGTGGTGTGTCTACGAGCAGACTGGCGCCGTCGTGAACGCGCTCGCGCACCAGACGCGGGACTGGGCGAGCGTGATGCGGGTGCCGTTCGAAGCGCACGGGGCCGACGTGGTGGAGCTGTAGGCGTTCGATCCGGCGCCGGGGCCAGTCGATGGCCGCGACCTCAGACCCGGCCAGGCGGGACTCTCACTGTCGGCGATCTGGTGCTTTCCTAGTCGACGAGCCAATAGACCTTCGCCCACGAAAGGTAGCCCGACCATGCGAGCAACTGTGATGCACTGTGCTGGCGACGTTCGTATCGGGACCGTCCCCGACGCCACCCTGGGCGCCACCGATGTCGTCAGCGAGCGCGGCGAGGAGGCAGTCGAGCGGATCCATGAGCTCACCGGCGGTCTGGGTGTCCCCTCGGTGCTTGAGTGCGTTGGCCTGGAGCAGTCGATGCTGACCGCGATCCGGATCGCCCGCCCCGGCGGCGCCGTCGGCCGCGTCGGTGTGCCCCAGGACGAGACGATGCCCGCGTCGCAGCCGGCGTTCTACAGCAACATCACCGTCGGCGGGGGCCCGGCTCCCGTTCGCGCGTACATCGATTAGCTCCTGCCTGACATTCTCGAGGGCCGGATCGAGCCGGGAAGGGTTTTCGACCGGACGGTGGGGCTCGAAGGCGTGCCCGAGGGCTACCAGGCGATGGCTGATCGGGACTCGATCAAGGTGATGGTTACCCCGTGACGAGCGCCGCCGCCCACGCCCCCGAAATCAGCGCTGGTGGAGTCGACTCGGCTAATCCTCCGGCAGCACGGGCCAGTTCTCGAGGTCGAGCGTCGAGGGGGCGGGCTCGTCGCGCTCGGCGGCGGGCTCCTCGCGCTCGGCGGCCGGCTCCTCGCGCTCGGCGAGGCGCCGGTAGAGCGCACCGCAGCCCTGCTGGCAGGCCAAGCAGAGATCGGATCCCACCGCACGCGGACGCGAACAGCCCTCCTCGCTACACAGCGCGTCGGGATTCATCAGCCAGGTCATCGTGCCCTCCTCGTGTTCTCACACCATCGACGGCTAAACGGAAGTTTTCGCGGCCTCAAGCTTCCGGCTAAAGGCGGGGGTCAGGGCGAGGGTTCGACTCTCGAACGCTCGGCGCGCTCGGCGGCGACGCGCGCGTCATCGGCGGCGCCGCGCGCCTGGTGCTTGTCGTCCTCCGCCGCCCGGGCCCGGGCTGAGGCCGCTTCGACGTCCTGCTCGGCGTCGGCGTGCTCGGCGGCCTTGCGCTGAGCTTCCGCCTCGAGCTCCTCGGCCAGCTGGCGCGCTTGCTCAGCCTGGGCGTGGCGCTCGTTGATCAAGCTGGCGCTCTCAACCTCCACGCCATCGGGAAGCTCGAGAGCGAAGGCGGCTGAGGCATCACGGACCTCGTTGCGGCTCACCTCTCCCTCAGCCCCGCGCTCGGCCTGCTCCACCTGCGCACGCGTGTAAGCGATGCGAATGTAATCCCGTCCGACCGAAGCGTCGAGCAGCGGCACTAGCGCCGTATGGCGTCCGAGCAGCCCGCTCTTGACCGAGAGGAACATCGCCTCGCCTCCCTCGGCGTCGTAGTAGACCTCCTCGAGCTTGCCGATCTTCTCTCCGTCGGCGTCGCGGACCTCCTGTCCGCGCCACTCCTCGATCCGTTCCACATTGAGCATGGCTGGAGGATAACGCGTCCGCGCTCACGAGTACCAGCAAGTACCAGCACATCCTTTAGCGGCCGACGCGGTGATCAGGGCATTGCCGACACGGTGATCACCCGCTCGCCGGGGCCGCCCCGGACCCGTCCATCAGCGCCGTCAGCCGCCGCCGCGCGTCGTCGAGCCCCAGTCGGGCCAGCAGCTCGTCCGCCACGCCGAGGTAATCGGCTCCCAGGTCGGGACGGTAGTCGAGGATCGACAGCCCCCGCTCGGCTGACTCCGCGTAGGCGATCGACGGCCGGATCGTGGTGTCGATCAGCTTCTCGCCGAAGTGCTTGCGCAACGAATCGAACACCTCACGCGAGTGCCGGGTGCGCATGTCGGCGATGTTGAGCACCACTCCAAGCCATTGCAAACCGGGGTTGAGGCTCGCGCGCGCCAGTTCGATTACCTCGAGCGCTTGCTCGACGCCCTGGAGCGCGAAGTACTGCGCCTCGGCCGAGAGCAGGGCATAGTCGGAGGCCACCAGCGCGTTGACCGTCAACAGCCCGAGCGCGGGTGGGCAGTCGATCAGGATCAGGTCGTAGCTGGGCGCGAGGTCCTCCAGCGCCCGCCGAAGCATGAGCTCGCGACCCATCTTGCCGCCCAGCATGAGCTCTGCCTCGGCCAGCGCGAGGTTCGCCGGGATGATCCCGCCATGGACGGCGTCGATCGGCTTGGCGCGGCCGGCGAGAACGTCGCCGGCCGTCGGTGCAGCGTCGGGATCGACATCGAGATAGTCCGACAGGTTCCCCTGCGGGTCGAGGTCGACGGCGAGCACAGTGAGCCCGACGCGTCGAAACACGTCAGTCAGCGTGCGGACCGCGGTCGTCTTACCGGTCCCGCCCTTCTGCGAGAGGACTGCGATCGTCGCCATGCGCGCGTGCGCCGAGTACGGGCGCCGGGCGCTCAGCTGGCGGTGGTGCTCGTCCCGCGCTCGGCCGCGTGACTGAAGCGCATCCCCGAGATCATCGGCACATCGACGAAATGCAGATGGTGACGTCCGATCACGATGTCGTCGCCGTCGGCCAGCGTGCTCCATTCCACGCGCTCGCCGTTGACGAATACGCCGTTCAGGCTCCGGTCATCGAGCACCCGCAGCCCTTCTGGCTGACGCACGATCAGTGCGTGGCGCCGTGACACGGTCGGGTCGTCGAAGCGGATGTCGGCCGCGAGGCTGCGCCCGATTCGCGTCCACTCGCGCTGCAGCTCAAAGGTGACGAACTCCTCTCGTCCAGTCAGGTAGGCCACGTACTGGCCGGGCTGATCGAGGCTCTCGCGCAGCCCGTCGAGCCAACCGTGATCTTCGTCGTGAGGAGCGACCTCGACGATCGCCTGATGCGAAGTCGTGAACAGCGATGCCCTGACGAACTCCTTGCCGCCGCAGTTCGGGCACGCCGGCAGCTCGTCGGCGGCATCCAGAGACATTGGGAAATCGCAGTCCATGCACCGGAACGTTCCGGTTCCCGCAACGCTTCCCGCCATCCACGTTCTCATGGATCATCTCCCTTGTTACGGCCCGCGTAATTGCCGAGCCATCCAACCTAGCACGAACATCATAGTCGGCCCGTCAATGCGAGATTGGCAGCCACACCACCCACCACACACCATCTTGAAATGAAACCTGCATGCCGCCCAGAGGAACGCTCTTGGTGGCGGCGAACACCCTTTCATGAGTCACCCCGCGCGCCACATGCCGGCCCTCGAGCTCGCGATGATGCGCCGTAGCGTCGAGCAGCTCGCGGCGGGCAGTGAGCGCTGCGGCGAATGTCGTCGTACTCCGCTGATCGGTGAGCGGGTGTACGTGTATGAGAAGGGGCCGATCCTATGCGAGCTCTGCCGTGCGCTGGGAGAAGAGCGTCCGCTGGCCTCGCGGACGGTGCACGGACCCGAGTTCGGGCTCACGATGCGGATCACCGATCAGCGGGCCATGGCCTGAGAGAGGCTGGCGGGCCGCGGCGCTCGGGACGCGCTGGGGCGTGGGGTGGAGGCCCTGGGCGTGGGGTGGAGGCCCTGGGCGTGGGGTGGAGGTCTGGACCTGGCGTGGAGCTGGAGGCGCGCCCGCTGGGCGCGCCGCTCGCTGCCGCGCGGCCGAGCAGGGGAGGCGTCCATAGAATGCGCCGCGATGCCGGCGATCACCGTCTCGACCACAATCGCGCTGCCGCGCGAGCAGGTGTTCGAGTACCTGGCGGACATCGCCAATCACGCCGAGTTCACCGACCATTACCTCGTCGATTGGCATCTCACGCGGGAGAATCCCTACGGCGCGGGAGCGGGCGCCCGGTTCCGCATCAAGGCGCCGCTGACCCGGTTCTCGTGGGCGGACATCACGTTCGCGGAGTTCGAGCGGCCCTCGCGGATCGTGGAGCGCGGCCGCGGTGGGAAGTTCAACCGGGTCCGGATGCTTGGGACCTACACGCTCTCACCGGGCAGCGGCGAGGACACGAAGGTGCAATACACGCTCGATACCGAGCCCGTGATGCTCTCCGACAAGCTGCGCGAGACGTTCGGGGGCCGCGTCTGGAGCCGTCGGCAGGCCGCCAAGGCGCTGCGGCGCCTGCGCACGATCCTGGAGGACGGCCGCGGACGTGGTCGTCGGGTAACGGTGGGGGGTCGGTGAGGGGGGGGGTCGGTGAGCGCAGTGGTCGGTGAGTGGGTGGCGGTCGGTGAGCGCAGTCGTCGTTGAGTGGGTGGCGGTCGGTGAGCGCATCGGCTAACGCGGACCGGTGCGCTGGGGGCGCGGTCAGCGAGCACAGCGAATAAACTCTCCCCGGCCGTGAGCCTCCGCCGCCTCAGGATCCTTGCCTGCAGCCTCGTGCTTACGTTTGCCGTCGCCGCCTGCGGTAATAGGGAGGCGCACCCCACCGTCGCCGACAACGAGGGCTTCTACGTCGACGCCGGGCCGATCACCTACCAGGTTCAGCTCTCGCGCCAGCTGAACCCGTACAGCGTCGAGGACAAGGGTTATCTGAACGGTGTCACGACGGCGCCGCCCAAGCCAGACGAGTTCTGGTTCGCCATCTTCGTCTGGGCCAAGAACCAGACGCACTCAGCCCAGATGACGACAAACGGGTTCGACATCATCGACACTCAGGGCAACAAGTACTACCCGGTACCGCTCAACGCACAGCTCGATCCGTATGCCTGGACGCCGCAGCTGCTCGCACCCTTGGGGACCGAGCCTGCACCCGACAGCACGGCGATCTTCGGCCCCACGCAGGGCTCGGAGCTGCTGTTCAAGATCAACGCCACGGCATACGACAATCGACCGTTGACGCTTGAGATTCACGCTCCAGGCCAGGCGAACCCGTCCTCTGTCTCGCTCGATCTCTGAGCTGAGGTCGGGCTCGATCGCTGAGCGCTGGCGATCGACCGCGAGGTGTCTCGCCGTCGGCGCGCTGGTGGCAGCCGCGCTGGCGGTGGTCCTCCCGCCAGCGGCGGGGATTGCCCGCGCCGTTGCCGTAGCGGATCGTGCCTCGGGGCGGGCAGGCACGGGCGGGTCATCCGGTTGGACGCGACCATTTCGGATCGCCGGACCCGTTGCGCTTGACATCCTGCCGGCGCAGATCGGGTTCTCCCCGACCGGGGCCGCCGCGATCGCGTTCGGCGTGAACGACGCGGATGTGCCCGAGATCGCGGTGGGGTTTGCGGCCCTGTTCGCGCCCAGCGGCCAGCTTCGCGGACCCACGCAGGTGCCCGGGGCAAGCTCGATCCTGGATCTCAGCTTCGATCGTGGAGGCTTTGCCCTGCTGAGCGGCTCGAGCCCTGTGCCCATGCGCTGTTGCACGTCGGCTCAGGTGATCTCGCTGACGAGCGCCGGGTCGTTCCGGCGGGCACGAACGATCGCTGGGAACCTGACCGGCACGGTCGCGGGACGGCTGGTCGCGCTGAGCGGCGGGCGGGCGCTCGCGGCGATCGCCTCAGCCAGCGGCGTGTGGGTGGCTCAATCCTCGCGCGGGGGTAGATTCGCCGCGCCGCGCCTGCTGGCGCCCGCGGGTGCTCAGACGGAGGCCCTCGCGGCGACGGTCCTCGCCCGCGGCCATCGAAGTGTCCTCGCCTGGACGGCGGCCGGCGCACCCGGCGGGCTCGGTCCGCGGAGGATCTTCGTGGCTACCGGCTCGCGCGCTCACGCGCCGCGACGTGGCCGGGCCGCGGTCACGGTCCCCCGGGGGCATGGCGTCGAGGAGCTCGGCTTGGTCCCTCACCGGCGCATGGCCACGGTGGCCTGGATCGAGAGCTCGTATGACCGGGCTGGGCGATATCGCTCCCAGGCCGTGGTCGCAGACCTCGATCGCCGGCGTCGCGCCCGTGCGTTCACGGTCGCCGGCGAGGATGCCGCCGGGCTTTCGGTCGCCGCCGACGCGAACGGCGATCAGGCGCTGGCGTGGAAGACGTGCACGAGGTCGGCGAGGTGCACGGTGCGCGTCGCCGCTCGCCGTGCCGGCGGTCCCTTCGGTGCGTCGCGGTCTCCGGGCACGATCGACCCGGCGCAGACGCCGGTGGTCGCGCTGGCCCCTGACGGCGCGGTGCTCGTCGGCTGGATCCGCCATGGGAAGGTGTTCGCCTCCGTGGCGGGCTCTCCGGGGGCGGGTTTCACCTCACCCCACCGGATCTCGGCGGGAAACTACGCCCACGAACTTGCGCTGGCGTTCGGCCCGAAGCGCGCGGCGATCGCCGCGTGGACCGAGGGAACACGGTCTCCAAGCCTGGAGGGCGCGGTTTACGAGCTTCGGGGCCGGTAGGGGCTTTCGGGGACCGTGGGGCTGGCGAGGCTCGATCAGTGGGCGTGCAGCGCCGCGACGAGCACGTCGTGGACGGCCGGCGCGGCGGTGGTGCCGCCCGCGCCCTGCGCGGGGAACAAAGCTCCGACCACGATCCGAGGCGTATCGACGGGCGCGTAGCCGACAAACCAGGAGTCGGTGTTCAGAGGCGATCCGGGAGGCGGTGCGTTCGGATCTGTGGAAGCACCGGTTGTGTTGCGCAGTTCGGCCGTGCCCGTCTTGCCGGCGACCTTCACGCCCGGGATCTGCGCCGAGGTCCCGGTGCCGATGTCAACCACCGCGACCATCATCCGCTCCACGAGGCTCGCAACCCGCGCGCTGGTCACGGCGACGAAACGCGGCTTCTGGCGGGCCATCAGCGTCGGGATCGGTCGGCGCCCTCCCATCGCGATCGTCGCGGCGACATCGGTCATCTCGAGCGCGGTGCTCTGCACGAGTCCCTGCCCGATCGCCGAGGAGCCGACGGCGAGGTCGTCGCCGATCGTGCTGGCCGACGGGATCAGGCTCTCCGCCGCGCCCGGAATCGACGGAGGCCGGTTGAAGCCAAAGCGCTCGGCGACGGCGACGAGCCGTTGTGCGCCGAGCTTGGCGCCGAGCGGCGCGAACACGGAGTTGCAGGAGACGGCGAACGCGTTCAGGAAGGTGCCACCGCAGGCTTCGCCGCTGGCGTTCTGGAGCGTGTAACCGTCGAGCGTGGTCGAGGTCATGATCGGGAACGTATCGTCGAGCTTGACGATCCCCGCCTCGAGCGCGCCGGTCGCCGTGATGATCTTCATCGTCGACCCCGGCGGCTGCAAGGAGGAGAAGGCGACACCGGCCAGCGCCAGTAGTCCGCCGGTTCGCGGATCCAACGCGACGATGCCGGCGTAGCTTCGGGACATCGCGGTGATCGCGGCGCGCTCGATTGCGGGGTTGATCGTGGTGGTGACCGGGACGCCGGCGACGGCGCTCAGACGTGCGAGCACGCGATCGCCGGCGAGTGGCGTTCCGCCCGGCTTGCCAGCGAGCAGGGTCCCGCCCGGCTTGCCGGCGAGTAGCATCCCGCCCGGCTTGTCAGCGAGTAGCGTCCCGCCCGGCTTGCCGGCAAGCTCGCGCTGAAAGATCCGCTCCAGTCCGTTGAGGCCGACCTTCGCGTCCGCCGGATAGCCTTCGCCCGCGTAACGGGCGGCCTTGGTCCTTGGAATTGGTCCGAGCTTGCCGGCGATCTGGTCGGCGACATCGGGAATCGGGGAGGTGCGCTGCGGACCCTGGGCGAGCGGCGTACCGTCGCTCGCGAGCAGATCACCACGGGACGCCAACGCCACCTTCCGGATGAGCCGTTCGCCTTGACGCAGGCCGGGGAACAGGAGGGCGTCGGAGAAGCGGATGCTCGCTCCGGACCCGGATCCGGCGAGCGGAACCTCGAGCGTCTCGCGGAGCGTGCCGAACACCCGGGTGCGAACGATCATGCGTACCGGGATCATGTCCCCCGCACGACTGCCGACTCGGCCTGGGAGCAGCGAGGATAGGGTGGCGATCCTCGCGGCGCGCTCGTAGTCAGCGACGAACTCGTGCTGGGTGATGCTCCGCCGCGAGCCTGGGTCGAGCAGGTTGTACATGTCGGCGTAGTTGTCGTGCGTCCACGCGCTCACATACCGGGTTACCAGCCCCCGCTCGGAGCGCCCCGGGCCGGTCCCGTTAACCACCCCCGCGGCGAACGCCAGCACAGCCACGCCCCCCAGCGGCGCGGCCCGCGTCAGGAAACGCCGGCGGCGGCGCGAACCCCGCCCCGAGCTGCCCCGCCGTGAGTAGCCCCGTCCGGGACCGTTCCTGCGTGGACCGCCACGTCCCAACCGTCCCAACCGTCCCAACCGTCCCAACGATCGGCCCCCGCGCAGTCCGTCGGCCAGCGGAGATAGACCTTGTCTTGGCACCTCAGGTGGAACGGTAGAAGATGAGGCCGTCGTCTGTTGCATGGCCGGTGTCATCCGTCGCCCGGGGGAGGCTTCGGTCCCCCCGGGTGTGCTGTTTGTTGCCCGCGGGCAGCGTCGCTTGGTCCGGGTAATCTCCAACGTGGGTGACCACCGTCGATTGGCTGATCGTCGCGTTTACGGTCCTGCTGGCCTTCTACGGATACCTGCAGGGCTTGATCGTGGGCGGGCTGTCTCTGATCGGGTTCGTGCTGGGCGCCTTCCTCGGCACGCGCGTAGGGCGGCTGCTGCTTCCCAGCGGCGCGCACTCGCCCTACGCGCCGCTGTTCGGCCTGCTGGGTGCGCTGCTCGCGGGAGGCGTGCTCGCGAGCGGCTTCGAAGGGCTCGGCGTCCGCGCCCGGGCAGCGCTGCGTCTGCCGGGCCTGCGCACGGTTGACGGGGTTCTGGGGGCCGCGCTGACAGCGTGTGTGGCGCTTGGGGTCGCGTGGATCCTCGGCGCGATCGCGTTGCAGTCCGCCGGATCCCGTCCGCTTGCTGCGGACATCCAGCGCTCGGCCATCCTCCGCCGTCTGAACGAGCTGCTGCCGCCGTCGAGCCCGATCCTGAATGCCCTCGCACGCTTTGATCCGCTGCCCTCGCTCACCGGGCTGCCACCGGACGTCGCCCCTCCCAGCCCGCGAATCCTGGCCAGCGCGGCCGTGCGGGCCGCCCGAGGCCGCGTCGTGCGGGTGCTCGGGACGGCGTGCGGGCTCGGAATCGAGGGCAGCGGCTGGGTCGCCGGACCGGGTCTGGTGGTAACCAACGCCCATGTCGTGGCGGGCGAGAGCGACACCATCGTGCAGGTGCGCGGAGCTCCGCCGAATCTGCGTGCGCGCGCGGTGGCGTTTGATCCGTACGACGACATCGCGGTGCTACGCGTCGCCCGCCTCAGTCTGCCCGCACTCACGCTTGCCGCACTCCCGCGCTCCGGGGAGGCCGCGGCGATCATCGGCTATCCGCTCGACGGGCCGTTCGATGCACGTTCGGGACGTATCGGCCAGACGTCGCCGGTCACCACCCAGGACGCGTACGGTCACGGCCCGGTCGTGCGGAGCATCACGCCGCTGCGAGGGCTGGTGCGACCCGGCAATTCAGGCGGTCCGTTGATCGACGCGAGCGGCCAGGTCGTCGCGACGGTGTTCGCGGCGCTCACGGGTATGCGCCCCGGAACTGCGAACGGTGGCTTTGCCGTGCCCAACGCGCTGGTCAGCCGTGAGCTAAACGCCGCTGAGCTGCGGAGCGGGGTCGTGGGCACCGGATCCTGCGCGGGATAGCCGATCGGCGAGCGATCCGTGCGTGGCGAGCGATCGCCGTGCATACGCGAGCGATCGCCGCGCCAGGCCTACCGATCGCGTGCATAACGCGACAGTGCGGCCCTGATCGCGTGGCGCTGTCGGGTGGTGCATGTCCTGCATGCACGGTGCGACAGGGCTGAGCTTCGCCGATGGTGCTGACGCACTGTGCATGCTCAGCCGGCGCGGCCGAAGAGTTCCCGCGGGAATGCCTCGGCCGAGGGTCCCGCGTCCGCGGTCGCGCAACCGGGGACCCAGTGCCTCGCCCGGTGCTTGCGGGGGGCGCTACCCTCGGCGTCCGCATGCCGAAGACGCTCGTGATCGCCGAGAAGCCGTCCGTTGGGCGCGACCTCGTGCGCGTCCTCCCCGGCGCGTTCACCAAGGCGGAGGGGTACCTGGAGGGTCCCGCGCACGTGGTCACCTGGGCGGTCGGCCACCTCGTGGCGCTGGCGGACCCCGACGAGTACGACGAGAAGTTCAAGAAGTGGCGGATGGCAGACCTGCCGATCGTGCCCGATCGATTCAAGCTCGTGGTCCGGGACGAGCGTTCCAAGAAGCAGATGAACGTGGTCAAGCGCCAGCTCGCGCGCGAGGAAGTTGACACGGTCGTGAACGCATGCGACGCGGGGCGGGAGGGAGAGCTGATCTTCGCCTATCTGTACGAGAAGTCGGGCTCGCGCAAGCCGGTCAAGCGGCTGTGGCTGAACTCGATGACCAAGCAGGCGATCGAGGATGCATTCGGAAGACTGCGCCCTGGCGCCGAGCTCGCTTTGCTCGAGGCGGCGGCGCGGTCGCGGTCAGAGGCCGATTGGATCGTCGGCATGAACGCCACCCGCGCGGCGACGATCCGCTTGCGCTCCTCCTTCGACGGTGCGGTCTCGCTCGGCCGCGTACAGACCCCGACGCTGGCCATCCTCGCCCGCCGCGAGGAGGAGATCCGCGCGTTCAAGCCCGAGGCGTACTGGGTTGTGGACGCTGTCTTTGAAGCCGCCCAGGCCCGTATCTATGAGGGCCGCTATCACGCCGTCGGCGGAACCACCGGCGCCGCTCGTAGCCCCCGGATCAAGAGCGCAGATGAGGCGAGCGCGATCGTCGCCGCCTGCGAAGGCCAGCCTGGCGCAATCACCAAGCTCGAGAAGACCGAGCGCCGGGAACGCCCGCCCCTGCTGTATGACCTGACCTCGCTGCAGCGCGACGCCAACTCCCGCTTCGGGTTCTCCGCTCGCCGCACACTCGCCGCGGCGCAGCGGTGCTACGAGGAGCACACGGCGCTCACCTATCCCCGAACCAACTCACGTTTCCTGACCCGCGACATGGCGGGGGAGATCAAGCCGATCGCGGCGCTCGTGGGCTCGCGAGCGGAGTACGCGAGGTCGGCTCAGTACGTGCTCGGCCTCGACGTGCTGCCCCTTGGCCGGGTGGTGAACGACGCCAAGGTGACCGATCACCATGCGATCATCCCCACCCGCGCCGAACGACACCCCGTTGAGAAGATGAACGATGACGATCGCCGCGTCTACGACTTGGTCGTGCGGAGGTTCCTCGCCGCGTTCCATCCCGAGGCCGTGTTCGAGAACACCCGCGTGGAGACGAGCGTCCACGCTGGTGGCCCGCAGGCGGCTGCTGGCGCCGGGGTTCACGCGGCCGGTGGCGCCGCGGCCCAGACGGCTGCTGGGGGGGAGGCGACCGTCGCTGTGCACCTCTTCCGTACGAGCGGAAAGGTGATGCTGGTCGCGGGTTGGCGCGGCGTCTACGGCGAGGCTGCCGACCTCGATGCGGGCGCCGGCGCGCGCGAGGCGGGCGGTCGCTCCGACGAGGACGAGGAGCGCGAGCAGCAGCTGCCCAAGCTTGCGCAGGGCGAGGACGTGGCGGTCAAGCAGATCTCCTCGACGGAGAAGGAAACCAAGCCCCCCCGCCGCTTCAGCGAGGGCTCGCTACTCGCCGCGATGGAGACGGCCGGCAAGCTGGTCGAGGAGGAGGAGCTGCGCGAGGCGATGAAGGACTCCGGGATCGGCACCCCCGCCACGCGCGCCGCGATCATCGAGCGCCTCCTCCAGGTCGGCTACATCGAGCGCGACGGCCGCGCGCTCGTGGTCACGGAGAAGGGTCTGAACGTGATTCGGCTGCTCGGAGAGCACGCGCTCACCTCCCCGGACATGACCGGGGAGTGGGAGCACCGGCTCGCGAAGATCGAGACCGGGGAAGACTCTCGCGAGGCGTTTATGGGGGATATCCACAGGTTCATGCAGGCCACGGTCTCCGAGCTCGACACCAAGCTCAAGGACGTACGGATTCCGCGCGCCAATCTCGGACCGTGCCCGGTGTGCGGCCGCGACATCGTCGAGAACCGAAAGGGCTACTCGTGCTGGTCGCGCGAAGACCCGGGGTGTGGGTTCGTGATCTGGAAATCCAAAGCGGGAAAACAGCTCCCGGTCGTCGTCGGGCGCGAGCTGATCAAGACCGGTCGCACCGAGAAGCCCGTGACCGGGTTCAAGGGACGATCGGGAAAGAGCTTCCGTTCACGCCTCGCGCTGCAGCAGACCGAGGACGGCAAGTGGCGCACCGAGTTCGACGAACCATGGGCGAAGGAAGGCGTGGCCGGTGCCGCCAAGCGCGGCGGTCCACCTGAGGCACCGGACGCCGCGGCCAGCGAGGCTCACGAGCCTGCGGCGGCGTAGGGGCGCTCAGACGCGGGTTGGGGTTGCGGGCGGGCCCTGGTTGATCGCCGGGTCGTGACAACGCGGCGAAGCCGGCAGTCATGATCTGAACCATGACCGCTGATCTCACCGACCCCACCGCCAAGCTCGACTTCCAGCCGGCGCGGGCACCCGGGCACAGCATCCTGGAGGGTGGCCGCGTACGCCTCGAGCCACTTGACCCCGACCGCCACGCCGACGAGCTGTTCGCCGCAGCCCAGGGGCCGGACGCCGATCCCGATCTATGGCGCTACTTGTCCTATGGCCCGTTTGCCGGCGTCGACGAGATGCGGGCCCGGCTCGCCGCGATCACGAGCTCGAGCGACCCGCTGTTCCGCGCGGTGATCGACAGGGCCACGGGCCGTGCCGGGGGCGCCGTGTCCTACCTGCGGATCGAGCCAGCCCACGGATGCATCGAAATCGGTCACATCTGGTTCGGCAAGGCCCTGCAGCGCACGCCCCACGCCAGCGAGGCGATCTTCCTGCTCGCCCGTCACGCGTTCGAGGACCTCGGCAACCGGCGCTTGGAGTGGAAGTGCGACGCCGCCAATGCGCGTTCGCGCCGTGCGGCCCAGCGGTTCGGCTTCACCTTCGAGGGCGTCTTCCGACAGCACCAGATCGTCAAGGGACGTAACCGCGACACCGCCTGGTTCTCGATGCTCGACCGGGAGTGGCCGACCGTCCGCGCCGCCTTCGAGGCGTGGCTGGCGCCTGAGAACTTCGATGCCGACGGCCGCCAGCGCCGCACGCTGGCGACGCTGCGTTGACCGGTCCTCCCGGGGATGACGTCGGGGCCGATCGGCGGATCAGCGGCCGCCCCGAGATGACGTCGGCACCGGACGCCACCATGTGGTGAATGGCGCTCACGCTCGTACTCGGACCGGCCAACTCGGCCAAGGCCGGTGAGGTCCTTGGCGCGTATGCCGCGGCGGCCCGTCGTGGCGCGCTGCTGGTCGTTCCCACCTCGCTCGACGCCGAGCACTACGGGCGCGAGCTCGCCCGTGAGGGGGTGGTCCTCGGATCGGTGCTGACGTTCAGCGGGCTGATCGTTCAGATCGCGCGGCGCGCACGGCTCTACGGCATCCCGTTGACGGCGCTTCAGCGCGAGCGAGTGGTGCGGCGTGTCGCAGGCCGCGCGCAGCTCGGCGCGCTCGCGCGCTCGGCGCAGGCGGCCGGGTTCGCTTCCGCCGTGGGCGAGCTGATCGCCGAGCTGCAGCGCTCGCTCGTGACCCCCCAGCGCTTCGCCGCGGCGCTGGGCGAGTGGGCGGCGCTCGACCCGCGGCGGGCGTCCCACGGTCGGTACGGCTCATCGCTGTACCTCTCCTACATGGGCGAGCTCGATCGGAGCGGCCGCATGGACACCGAGCTGTATGCGTGGCGGGCGCTCGACGCGCTC
>JBPCRJ010000101.1:0-3177 GCA_050996975.1 Solirubrobacteraceae bacterium
TGATCGAGGTCGGCGACCCGCGGCAGTCCCAGGCGGTCGGCGCCGGCGGCCTATGGCCCGCACTCGAGCGATCCGTCGACGCGAACGGCGCGCGGGTCGAGCTGACCCGCAACGTCCGCGCTCACGACCCCGCCGAGCGCCGCGACCAGAAGCTATTCCGAGACGGCGAGCACGAGCACGCGCTGCGCGACTATGCCGCCCGCGGCCGGGTGATTCTCGAGCATGACCAGCGCCACGCCGAGAACGTCGCGCTCGAGGCTGCACACGCGGACCGGCTGGCGGGGAAGCGCACGATCGTGATCGCGCAGACCTCAAACGAGCACCTCGACGAGCTGAACGCCCGCGCCCAAGCGATCAGGATCGAACACGACGAGCTGGGCGAGCCCAGCATCGCGGTCCCGGGCCGTCCGTACCGGCTCCACGCCGGCGATGAGATCCAGATCCGTCGCACACTCGCCCACCCCGCCCACGGAGTGCTTCACAACGGTCAGAGCGCAAGCGTGTGCGAAGTGGACGAGGACCGTGGAGGTCTCAGCCTTGAGCTGAAGGACGGTCGGAGGGTCGCGCTGGGCGAGGAGCAGATCGCTCGCGCGGACATCCGACTTTCCTACGTCCAACACCCTTTCCCCGCTCAAGGCGTAACGAGCGACACTGCGCACATGATCGTTGGCGAGCACGCGACCGCGGAAGGATCGTACGTCGCGCTCACCCGCGCGCGAGAGAGCACCCGCCTCTACGCCAGCGGCGAGCAGCTCGACGACGACGGGGCCGACGCCCGCCGCGGCCACCTGCAGGCGCTGGCCGAACAGATCGGCCGCAGCGAGCCAGAGGTCCCCTCGATCCACACCCCCCTCGCGCACGAGCACGCCGTTACCAAGCAGCAGGAGACGGCAATGCCGCCAATGCGCGAGCACCACCCAGCCAGCGAGCGCGATCCGAACCCACCTGATCTCGGTCGCGACCGGCGTCCGGGAGAGCACCTCACCGCCGTCCTCGGCCCCCAACCCGAGCCTGGCCATCCCAGCCGCGAGGCATGGGATCGCGGATCAAGTGCGATCGAGCGCTACCGCTCCCGCTACGACATCGACGACCCCGCGGCGCTCGGACCAGAGCCACCCGCCGGCGAGTTCCAGCAGCGCCAAGACCGCCGCGACGCGGCCGGCGAAGTCCTCGACGCGCTCGACCGGCCCGTCCAACAACGAGGGGAGGAGCGGATCCGCAGTATCCCCGGCCTGGCGCACGAGCAGTCTGAGCGCGACCGAACGATCGGCTGGGAACCATGAACCAAGGGAGCCGCACGGCACGCGTGCGCTCCGGCGCGGCCTCCCCGGCACCATGAGGTGCCTACCGTCTTCGCGCGCGCGGAACTGTTCCCGAGCATGGACGCGAGGGCGATGCCTGGATTTCCGCGCGCGTGAAACCCGGCTGTTTTGCCAACCAACAACCGGCCGACCCTCCCAGGGGCCGCCGCGCGCGACGTGCCAGCCGAGCACGGACGCTCGGCCCCAACTCCGCGCGCGACCCCGACGCCCCGCACCCCATTGTTTGCGTCTGAGCTCGCGATAGAGATCGCCCCGTTTTTCAACCTATTCCTGAGAGGCTTCCGGGGTCTCGAACCAGGAGGACGTGATGATGGAGAACGGCAAGCCGCGCAAGCGCCGG
Organism: Solirubrobacteraceae bacterium; assembly: GCA_050996975.1. Classification (GTDB taxonomy): domain Bacteria; phylum Actinomycetota; class Thermoleophilia; order Solirubrobacterales; family Solirubrobacteraceae; genus Palsa-465. The sequence goes on from JBPCRJ010000101.1 coordinate 1,663, forward strand.
CAGCTCTCGCCGGAGGAGAAGTGGGAGATCTTTCTCGAGGTCACCTCGCAGGAGCTCTCGCAGGCCGATGCGGCACGGAAGTACGGCGTCGACGTGAGCGTGATCATCCGGTTGCGAGCGCTCGCGAAGGACGCCACGTTGGCGGCGTTCGCCTCGGCCAAGCCCGGAAGGCCGGCGTCGGTGGAGGCTGTCGAGCTGGAGTTGTTGCGCTCGGAGAACGACCGGCTCTCCGAGGCGCTGAAGGAGCTCGCGGTCGAGCTGACGTTGCACCGGGGAAGGCAGCGCTCGGGCTTTTCGGCCCGGTCAGAGCGCGCGTGAGCGCACAGACCAAGCTCGAGCTGTTGGGGCTGATCGACGGCGCGGTCAAGGACGGGTGGGCGCACGCGCGCGCGTGCCGCGTGCTTGACCTCGCCGATGTTCGCGCGTACCGCTGGCGTGCGCGGCTGCGTGAGACTGGGAGCTTGGAGGACGGGCGGCCCGTCGGCGAGGCGGTCCACCGGCTGCTGGCCAGCGAGGAGCGGGCGATCCTCGATCTGATCGAGCAGAGGGGGCAGGTCGACCGCTCCCATCGCAAGCTCGCGCACCGCGGGTCCTACACCGACCGGGTGTTCGTCTCGCCCTCCACGCTGTTGCGCGTCGCGCTGAAGAACCAGGTCGTCTTGCCGGGCGAGCCGTTCCGTCCACGGCCGCAAATGCCCGTGTTTCCTGCGGTTCCGTGGGAGCGCAACCGCATCTGGATCTGGGACGCGACCCACTTCACGAGGTGCAAGCGGGTCGCCTACGCGATCGTCGACGTGGTCACGAGATACTGGATCGGCTACCTGCTCACAAGCGAGCAGACCCCGACCCAGGCGCAGCTGATCTTCGCCCGCGCGCTCGCCGATCAGCAGCTACTTGACCAAGACGGGCGTCCGCCGGCCGCCGAGAACGGGCTGCCGGTCCTCGTGGCCTGGTCAGACAACGGCACCGAGATGACCGCCAGCGACACCCGCCAGTTCATGGCGCTGATGACCATCGCCCAGCATCACGGCCGACCCGGCACCCCGACCGACCAAGCGCACATCGAGAGCTTCTTCAGTCACCTCAAAGGCGACTGGCCGCACCTGCTCGCGATCACCGACCCCGCCGCGCTCGACACCGAGCTGGAGCGGATCCGCGGCGACTACAACACCGTCCGCCTGCACGCCGGCATCGGGTACGTCACCCCCGACGATGAGCATCACGGCCGCGGGCCCAGCATCCGCCGCGCCCGCACCGCCGGCATGCGCCAAGCGCAAGCCGAGCGGATCAAGCAGAATCGAGCGAGCAAGACATGACCAACCTCAAGAGCCTCACCACACTCCCTGGGGAAGAGGGACTGCGCGAGGGGGTCGCCCACCGGCACGGACGCCGGCGGAACCCCGCACGGACGACGCCACGGAGCTCGCTTCAGACACCCACCAACCAGCCCCGACACCACGCTCAGCGTTGGGTTGAAAAAGTCGGCCGCTCTATCAAAGGCTCAGATACACCGCA
>JBPCRJ010000127.1:0-5523 GCA_050996975.1 Solirubrobacteraceae bacterium
ATCCCTCTGCCCACACCCTTCAAAGCCATCACCAGCCTCCATTCTCGCCGAACATGCCGGCAAGAACTTCGAGACCAACCACGCAAAACCCCTACCTGGGCGCGCACTTGCAGGATGAACCACTAGCACTCAACGAGCTGCGGAACTCGGGCCAGAACCGTCTTCGGTATCGCCCCGTTGCGATGACTGTCGCACCGGCCGACCGCCTCTCGATGCTGTCAGATCCTCAGAAACCCCAGGGCGAGACGGGGGTTCAGCGGAGCGAGCACGCAGCCCAGGATGACTCGGCAGGATCCGAGATGTCCCGTCAGAGTCGCACCACCACGATCGCGCCGCGTGCGCTGCTTGCGGGCCCTGGACCGCCAGCCACCAGCTGGATCGGCAGGGTGAGCAGTCCACTCGCAGGGCGCGCCGGCAGGCGCACGACAATCGTCCGGGGCCGGCGGCCGATGTGGTAACGCTGACCGCCGGTGGTGAGCGTCGCCGCGGTGCTGGCAGCGACCCGCACGGTGATCGTGCGAGCCCGGTGGCGAATCACATCGGGGGCGCTCAGTTGCCGCAGACGCACCAGCGCCGGGACGACGTGCAGGACACGCTGGCGGGTGGTTTGGTGGCCGGTCCGGTCGCGGGCGACGAGCCGCAGCAGCACCCGTCCTGCCGGTAGGGTGGCTTCGAGCTGCTCGCCTGAACCCAGCCGGTGCCGGCCGGCGTACCAGGTGAGCGCGCGGCCACGGAGCGGACGGTGGCGGTCATCGAACGCGCTGCCGATCAGCACTGTGCGCTCGTCACCGCGCACCGGCTCGCCCGGGCTTGGGCGGACTATCTGGGCGACGGGCGGCGTCCCATCGGCGCGGAACACCGGCGAGACGGCGTTCGCTTCGTTGAAGCCGTCGTTGACGTAAACGCGGATCCGGGCGCGGCGGCTGCCCTCGAGGAACCGGCCGGGCACGCTCGCGCTGCCGGTGCTCGGGCCGTCGAAGACAGTGCGCCAGCTGCGCCCGCCGTCGAAGGAATAGTCAACCGTCGCTTGGAGCTGGTCGCCGTCGGGGTCGCTGGCTGACCAGCGCACCGGCAGGCTGCCGCGCGAGCGCGCGTGGGCGCGGCGACCGGGAGCCAGCAGCCGCACGCGCGGCGGACGATTGCGCTGCCGGTGGTCGACCACCGCGCCATGGCTGATCAGCTCGACCGCGGCGGCGCCGACTGGCACGGGCGCCACGAACGTGGCCGACCCGGGAGAGTCGAGCAGCGGCTGAACCTGCACTCCCTCGTCCACCAGCAACCGTCCGGCGGCATCGAGCGCGTGCAGCCGCAGCGGGGAAGCCGGCGCGGGCGCCGGGATCGCGTCGTGGCCGTGGGGCTGCACGACGCGGACGATCCGTGCGCCCCCGGGGCCGACGACGCCAGTCGCGAACGCCTGCCCGGAGGAAGCCGACGCCGTGGCGCGAGCCGAAGCGGAGCGTTCGGCTGCCCGTTTCGGACCGCCGGCCAGCGTGTCGAAGGTGTGGTTCCAGTTGCGGGCCGACAGCCAGAGGCTCGATTCCACTTGGTTTGAGCTCGTGCTCGAGGGAACGGACCCGGGGCCGCAGTAGGTCATCAGGTCGAACAGCAACGGTGAGAGTGGAGAGTCCACCACCGGGGTCACCGGATCTCCGCTGGAGTGGTCGAATTCAACCCCCTGTAGGCGCCCGATCTGGTCGGGCGGCCAAGCCTCGCCCGCCGCGGCGCCGCAAGCGGGGCTGGCGTGCGACAGGCCGAGCACGTGGCCGAGCTCGTGCGCCGTAGCGCCGAGCGGTCGGCCGATGGTGCCGTCGTTGATCAACGAGAGCGGAAGCTGGTCACCGGGGTTGAGGGTGGTCGGGCTTCCGAAGGTCACGCCGGGCTCCTTGACGGTCCCGCTGCCCAACGGAATCGCGTAGTCGTGGAAGCCCACCGTTGCGTTGTAGCCACTGTCAGGGTTCTCCGCGTCCCACTGCCGCACCACTGCGGCGACTGCACTCTGTCGGCACGCGCGCGTCGCCGTGTCCGAGGTGGAGTTGGGGTATGGCACGCCGTTGCAGGTCCACACCACCGGGGTCACACCTGGCTTTGAGGTCTGCGTTGCTGTCAGTGTCTCCTGGTCGCGCACGCCGATCCAGTTCGCGTACGGCCACACCGACATGCGCTCGCCGCCCGGGAAGAGTTGGCGGGCTCGAGCCAGAAGCGGCTCGGGCGGGTTGATGCTGCCGAGACCCTGGCCGTTTCCGAGCAGCTCGAGCGTCCGGATCTGGAGCGCGAGCAGGTTGCCCTCCGCCGGCACCCGGTCAAGCCGGAAGCTGTCATCCGACCCGCAATCGCTCGGGGCCAGGAAGTGTAGGTTCTTGATCGTCAGCTCGCGGGGGTTGCACTCGACGGCGAGCAGGCCGGGCGTGCCGGCCGGAAAGCCAACCTTCGCGATCAGGTCGAGCCGGCTACCACGAGCCGCCGCCCGCAGCCAGCTGGCCGGGATCTGGAACTGCACGCCGAACGAGGGGTCGCCGCGCTCGCCGGCGCTCACCCAAGGAGTCAAGCCGGATGGGAGAGGGCCGGCGATCCGCCGAGTCAGCGCCGCGCCGAACGGCCTGCCGTGTGACAGCGCCGTCAGGGTGACCTCCAGCGGCTGCCCGTTGTCGGCGCCCGACGTCCGGTCTACGTAGACGACTGCGGTCGTGCGTTTGTCCGCGTCGATTCGGACCCCGACGTAGCTGGTTCGCCGGGGGTCCGCGCCCGGCGCCAGCCTGCCCGCAGGCCCGTAGCTCGTCGGTGTGCCGCCACCTGCCATGCACGGGAATGCTCCACTCGGGAAGGAGAACTGTGTTGCGCACTTGTTCGGCTGCACGACCTGGAAGACATCGATCCCGCGGATCCGGAAGTTGCCGTAGGCGGAGACCGGAACCACGATCGGGGTGAGCCGCGAGAAGTCGGGGGTCGAGATCGTGGATCCCGCGACACCGGGCACGGTCACCCGACAACCGAACGTGGCGACGGCAGCCGCGTTACCGGGCTGGTAGGTGCGGGTCCTCGCGACCACGGAGACGACGCCTCCCGGAGTGCGGCGCAGCCATTCGTAGGCGAACGCCTGATTGGGCGGCAGGTTCTGCCACGTGCCGGGTTCGCACACGTAGCGGTTGCTGTAAGGACTGAAGGAGATGAACGGCTTGGTGAGATTGACCGGCAGGCCCGTGTTCGGCGGGGGCTGCGTGCTCGTCGTCGTGGTAGTCGTGGTCGAGGTGGTGCCGGTGATCGTCGCCGTGGCCGACGCCGTGGCGGTGCTCCCCCCGACATCGGCGATGCTCACCGACACCGCGAAGCTCCCTGCCGACCCATAGCTGTGCGTCCCGCTCACGTCGAACCCGCCTATCGGCGCGGCTGTGACAGTCCCGAACGTCTTTGCACCGTCTCCCCAGGTGATCTGGGCGGAGAACTCGCCGGCATCGGCGCCCGGGTTGGCGTCGGTGAAGTGCGCGACCACGCCATTGACTGGCTGGCCAACGGTTCCGGACACGTTGGCGCCCGCGGCGATCAGTGGCGCGTCGTGGACGGTGGCTTGGAATGACGTGGTTCGCGCGCCGCTCGGACAGCTACGCACGCCGCCCAGCGTGTACGTGTAGGAGACCGAGCCGCTGTAGCTGCCCTCCTCGGCGTAGGTGTGGGTGCCCTGGATCCCCGAGCTGCCGTCAGAGGCTCCAGCCGAGGTTGTGCCGTCCCCCCAGCTGATCGTCGCGCGTGAAAGCGGACACACCAGGCCGTTCACGACGTTGCCCGTGAACGATTGGCCCTCGACCGCGTTGATGTTGACACCAGCCGCCGCAGCCGCTACCGACACGAACACCCACAGCCCCAGAAGCGCGGTGAGCACGCAGCCCAAGACGGTCCGGCGGAACGTCACGGCGGATGTCGCCGAGTTCACGACACGCGCCTCTCAGTGGCCGGTCCGCAGCCGGACCGTTCGGATCGTCGGTACGATCTGGCCGAGAGCGCCCACCGATCCGAGGAGCAGCGTCACTCGCCGGAGCTGGTGCGCGCGGGCCAGCGCTCGGCCACGGGCGTTCAGGCGCACAGACACCGCTATCGTCCTGCCCGCCGGCACCACAAACGTCTTTCTCCCCAGCGAAGCAGGAAGCGATCGGTGGCGGCGAGCCCTGCTCAGCTTGGGGGCCCCAGACAAGAGGTCAAGTGACGCCAGGCAGTTCTTCACCGGGTTCTTGCACCCTGCCTGAATCTTGATCAACGAGCCCCGGTTGAGAAACACGGCTCCATGAGCGAGCTTCGCCACCGCGACGGAGCCAGGCACTGATTTGCTGCCAAAGAACGCTCGGTCGGTGAGGGAGGGGCAACCGTGCCGCTGCCCTGGGTTGAGAATCCAATCCGGGGCATCAATCCCTGGACCGAACCACTCATACGCTGGCGCGTACCCGACCTGTTCGGTCACGCTGGGATTTGTGAACGTGATCGTCCTCACTTGGCGCGCCGTGATCGTTCCCCCATGGCCGTCTTGCTGGACCCTCAGAAGCACCTGAACCGGCGTCCGGAACAGCCGGTAGTCGTAGACGTCGTAGAGCGTCGGTCCGAGCCTAGGGCCGGGGTCATGAGTGACCTCGCCTCGGAACGCTCCCAGCTCGGCGTAATAGGCGAAGTAGTAAGGAAGCTGAGGATCGCTGGTTTCGACTCTGTCGAGGACGGTGCCGGGGTCCTGGACGAGGTTTCCGGATGAATGGTAGGTGATCGTCCAGTGGTACGTAATCGGTCCGTGTCCGGTGGTCGGCGTCGAGGCCGACGCGTCAAGGACGGTGTCGGTTTCGGGACAGGGTGAGGGCGGAATGACCCGGAAGCTCGCAGTGAGGTCTGTGTGGGGCGGCGGCGGCGGCGGCGGGGGGGCGGCGGCGATTTGTGCCGTGGAGGAAGTGGTGGCAGCGCTCCCCCCGGCGTCCGCGATCGCGACGCTGACCATGTAGCTGCCCGCCGCGTTGTAGGTGTGGGTTCCCGATACGTCGAACCCCCCGCCCGCCGAAGCGCCCACCGATCCGGATGAGCTCGTCCCGTCTCCCCACGTGATCTGGGCGGAGAAGTCTCCCGCACCGGCCGCGGGGTTGGCGTCTGAGAAGTGCGCGACCACGCCACTGAGCGACTGGCCCGCAGTGCCGGTGAGGTTGCGCCCCGACCAGGTCAGTAGCGCATCGTGGACGGTGGCTTGGAATGACGTGGTTTGCGCGCCGCTCGGACAGCTACGCACGCCGCCCAGCGTGTACGTGTAGGAGACCGAGCCGCTGTAGCTGCCCTCCTCGGCGTAGGTGTGGGTGCCCTGGATCCCCGAGCTGCCGTCAGAAGTTCCGGCCGAGGTTGTGCCGTCCCCCCAGCTGATCGTCGCGCGTGAAAGCGGACACACCAGGCCGTTCACGACGTTGCCCGTGAACGATTGACCCTCGACCGCGTTGATGTTGACACCAGCCGCCGCAGCCGCCGCTCCTGATGCGATGGCGAGCGTCCCGAGCACGGCAGCGCACAGCG
>JBPCRJ010000173.1:0-41241 GCA_050996975.1 Solirubrobacteraceae bacterium
CGCGTCGGGGATCATCGCCCCGGCGCGGGCGGCGCGGGCGGCGCGGGCGGCGCGGGCGGCGCGATCACCGCGGAACCCGGCCGCCACCGGCTCCGGGCTCGGTCGCGGGACCGCGTGACGCGGCGATCCCGAGCACGCGCATCGCCTTCAGCCCGAGGGACAGCTTCTCGCGACCGTCGGTCGAGGAGACGTCGAGCCCGGTCAGCTCTCGGACTCGCTCGAACCGGTAACGGATCGTATGGCGATGGGTGATCAGGCGCGCCGCAGTCGCGTTGACGTTCGCGTCGCACTCGAGGAAGGTCGACAGGGTGCCGAGGAGGTCGGTCTCGTACTGCTCGTCATAGGACACCAGCGGCCGGACCGTCTCGTCGTAGAAGCGCCTCAGCTCGGCCGGATCGTTCATGTGCGGCAGCAGCAGCTGGTAGGTGCCCGTCTCCTCGTAGGCGAGCTCGGAGCGCTCCGGGTCACCCTCGACCACGTTTACCGCGAGCAGCGCCTCGTTCCTGGCCCGGGGAAGCTCGAGCGGGTCCAAGGCCTGGCGACTGCGGCCGATCGCCAGCGCGAAGCCCGCCAGGCCGGGCTCGAGCTCGCGCATGACCGCAGAGCAGACACGGCGCGCGGTGTCTCCGGTCGGATCGGGCAGCAGCAAGATCACCTCGCCCGCGTCGCTCTCGCTCGGCACAGCGATCGCGCCCGGCGCGATCGATCTCGCGCCGCGCGCGGCGAGCGCCAGCAGTCGCCGGCGCCAGTCATCCTCGGTCGGGCTGCGGGGGTGTGCGCGGACGACCACCGCACTGGCCCCCGAGGCGAGATCGGTCCCGAGCTCGCGGCCGCGGGCGATCAGGTCATCGCGATCGGCGATGCGGCCCTCCAGCACGGACCGCTGGAAGCTGGCGGACGCCGCTTCAGAGGCGCGCTCGGGCGCTCGCACGCGCTGCACCTCGGAGGCAATCAGCGTCGTGACGAGCCGCAGCAGCGATCCATCGGGGCTCCGGTCACGGATCCGCATCCGCAGCACTCCGACTAGCTCTTCGGCGACCCTCAGCTCGATCGAGCTGACATCGTCCGCGTCGCGCATCAGCGATCGCTCGTCGGCCGGGGAGCGAGCGGCCACCGCGAGCACCGCACCCGATCGATCGATCAGGATCAGGCTCGAGTCAAGCGCCCGGGCGGAGGCCCGCAGCGTCTCCGGCAATCCCGCCCCAGCCTCCACGGCATCGGTGATCGCCGCCAGCGCGCCGAGGTCGGGGGACGCGCCCGAGGGAAACGCGGAGCCTGGATCGATGCCGGCCACCTCAGGCGCGGAGGCGCGGCGGCGGGCGATGTCCGGCACGTCAGCCAACCTGACGCAACGAGGTTAGAAGATCCGTGGCCACTCGAATACGACCAGGCCCCCTAGGAGCACGCCGACCCCGACCAGCGCCGCCAGCACGTAGAGCGACAGCACCACCACGGCCACCCGCTGCACCGGACGCCGGTACGACGTGACGGCGGGCACCAGCACGAGCGCGGCGAACGCGGCGAGGCCCAGCACCCCGAGAAGGCCACCCACGAGATATGTGATCGCTTGATTGCTCACGCCGCGCGTGAATTGTAGGTTGGAACGCAATGGCACCAACACATCCCAGCAGGATCATCGGCATCGCCTCGTCGGCGGGCGGCCTGTCGGCGCTCACGCGCTTGCTGGAGCTGCTGGAGCCCACGATCGTCACCCCGATCCTCGTCTCCAGCGCCTGGCTTGGACCGGGCCCGCCCGAGGTGAGCGTCCTCGACGCCGTCGAACGCCGCGGGCGTCAGGTGAGGATCGGCGTCATGAGCGCGCCGCTCGGTCCGCATCACGCGATGCGCGCAATTCCCATGGGGCATAGTGCATCATGGCGCGAGTACCGGCGACCCGAACGTCCCGGACACCGGAACGGCCGCGCAGGCCCGGACAAATCGCCCCGCGAGCCCGGCCGCGCCCGCGCTGGCGCGAGCCCGGGCATCGTCTCCCCAGTACAGGCCGGCGACGGTCGGACCCGATCCGCAGACGAGCGCGTGCTCGGCGCCCGCCTGCCGCACCGCCGCGAGCGAGTCCGCGATCTCCGGACACAGCGACAGCGCCGCGGGCGCCAGGTCGTTGACCAGCAGCCGGCCCGCGAGCCGGACGCCCGTCTGCGCCGCGCTCGTCAGCTCCGCACGGCGCCGGCCAAGCTGTCTGGCGCACCGCGGGAGGCCCAGCCGATCAGCCTCGCGATAGACCTCCGGCGTCGAGAGCCCGACGTCGAGCGCCACGATCAGCAGCGCGTGCGGGGCCAGCGGGTCAAGCGGAGCCACGATCTCCCCGGCGCCGGTCCCGAGCACGAGGCCCGGCGCAAGCTGGCTCGGGACGTCCGCGCCGAGCGACACCGCCACCCGCCAGAGAACGTCGGGGGCAATCGGCTCCAGCGCGCCCGCGAGCCTCAGCACCGCCGCCGCATCGGCCGATCCTCCGCCCATTCCGCCCGCCACCGGGACTCGCTTGCGGATCTCGAGCGCCACCGGCGGGGCGCTCCAGCCCCGGAGGCGAAGCTCCGCCAGCGCGCGGGCGGCGAGATTCGGACCTTCGACCCCGGGACAGCTGACGCGGTCAGGGCCCTCCCCCGCTGGGCCGGGCGCGGGCGTCGAGAGCGTGAGCTCGTCGGCCAGCGAGACTGACTCGAGCAGAGTCACGAGCTCGTGGCGAGCATCCCCGCGCCTCTCCCCAAGGAACAGGCACAGGTTGAGCTTGCCGGGCGCTAGCGCGCTCACTCGCATCGCTCGAGTTACCCGACCGCGCTCAGTCGCAACGCTCGAGCCACCTGACCGTGCTCACTCGCATCGCTCGAGCTACCCCGCGCCGCTCAGGGGCATCGGCCCAGCATCCCGGCGAGCTGACGAAACTCCCCGGGCGACAGGCGCTCGGCGCGCTCGTCGGCGGGATGGCCGAGGGCAAGGAGCGCGGCACGAGCGCGCTCGCGCACCCCGGGCGCGGCGCGGGGCGCGAGCGCGAGCGAACCGGCCAGCGCCTTGCGACGGTGGGCGAACGCCTCGTGGACCAGCGCGCGCAGTGCCGGTGGCGCACCCAGCGCGGTGCGGTACAGACCGACGAGCACGGAGTCGACGTTCGGCACCGGGCGGAACACCGTTCGTCCGATCCGGCGAAGCACCCGCACCTCGCAGGCGAGCTGAGCGAGCACCGACGGCACCCCGTAGGCCGCCGTTCCGGGCGAGGCGGCGAGCCGCTCCCCGACCTCGCGCTGGACCATCACGACCCACTCCGTGACGCTCGGGAGCTCGTCGATCGTGCGCAGCACGATGGTCGCGGCGACGCCGTAGGGCAGGTTGGCGACGAGCTTGCCCGGCGCGGGGTCGAGCGCCGCCAGATCGAGCACCATCGCGTCGGCGATCCGCAGGGTCACGTTGGCGAACGGTGCCAGCGCCTCCGCCAGGCCGGGCTCCAGGCGCCGGTCGACCTCCACCACGTGAAGGTGGCCGCAGCGCGCCGCGATGCGCTCGGACAGCACCCCCAGCCCGCCGCCGATCTCGAGCACGACATCCTCTGGGCCGAGCTGCGCGAGGCGCTCGATCACGCCGAGGATGTTGGGGTCGATGAGGAAGTTCTGGCCGAGCTCGCGCGCGCGCCGGGTGCTCACGCTTCACCACCCGAAGGCTTCGGCGCTCGCCCGCGCGACCGACTCCTCCAGCTCCGCGTAGGGCGCCAGCCGCTCAGCCGCCAGCGCCTGCGCGGTGTGCACCACGTGGGCGGGCTGGTTGGGAGATCCGCGGACGGGCTGGGGCGAAAGGTACGGAGCGTCGGTCTCGACCAGCAGCCGGTTGGCGGGAACTCGGAGAGCCGCCGCCCGCAGGGCGTCTGAGTTCGGGTAGGTGAGGTTGCCCGCGAACGAGATCCACCAGTCCCCGTGCTCGAGGCATTCCTCGATCCGATCGGCCATCGAGAAGCAGTGCAAAATCACCCTCAATCCGCGTGCGCGGTCGCGCAACGCGGTGAGCGTGGCGTCGTCCGCGGCGCGAGTGTGGATCACCAGCGGCTTGCCAGTCTCTCTCGCGAGCACGATCTGAGCATCAAACGCGCGCTCCTGATCAGCTCGCGGCGCCTGGTCTCGGTAGTAGTCGAGCCCGGTCTCGCCGATCGCGACGCACTTCTCGTGCCCTGCCAGAGCCCGCAGCTCGGCGAGATCCGCGTCGTCGAATCCGGTCGCCTCGTTGGGATGGCGCCCGATCGCCGCATAGACCTGGGGAAAGCTCTCGGCGGCGGCCAGCGCCGCGCGACAGGACGCCGCGTCCGTGCCGACGGTCACGATCCGCGAGACGCCCAGCTCCGATGCCGCCTGCACCAGCTCGGCGTCGGGGGCTTCACAGAGGGCGAGGTGGGTATGGCTGTCGATCACGGGCTCTGCTTCGGGAACAACGCCTCCAGCCGCGCCACCGCGTTCCCCGAGCCGTGGCCCGCGAACCCTGCGGTGGCCCAGTCGATCGATGGCGAACCGATCGCGTCGAGCAGCCGGCTCGTACTCGCGGGCATGTAGGCGGCCAGCAGCACGCTGACGCAGCGCAGTCCCTCAGCCAGCGACGCAAGCGTCTCGTCCAGCTCCCGCGCTCGGGATGGATCCTTCGCCAGCTGCCATGGTGCGCGCTCCTCGACGTAGCGGTTCAGCCGCCGCACGCGCTGCCAGATCACGTCCAGGGCCTGCGTCAGCTCGAAGCGATCGAACAGTCCGGCGACCTGCTCGCCCAAGCCGTCGAAATCACCCGCCAGCAACGGGTCGGTGGCAACGAGGGGGATCGCGCCCTCGCGATAGCGGGTGATCATCGCGATCGTCCGGCTCGCGAGGTTGCCGTACTCGTTGGCGAGCTCGGACTCGTAACGCGACTCGAAGCCCGCGGGTGAGACGTTCCCGTCCTGGCCGAAGGAGACGTCCCGAAGGCAGTAGTAACGCAACGCATCGGTGCCGTACTTGTCCATCACCTCGAACGGATCGAGCACGTTCCCCAGCGATTTGGACATCTTCTTGTCGTCCATCATCAGGAATCCGTGGATGAACAGTTGCCGCGGAAGCTCGAGCCCCGCTGCCATCAGTAACGCCGGCCAATAGACCGCATGGAACTTGAGGATGTCCTTGCCGATCAGATGGAGGTTCGCGGGCCAGAAGCGGGCGGTCAGATCCTCGCCAGCGCGGGCGTAGGAGAGCGCGGTGACATAGTTGAGCAGCGCGTCGAACCACACGTAGAAGACCTGGGACTCATCCCACGGGACCTGCACCCCCCAGCGCAGCCGGGCGCGCGTGAGCGAGACGTCCTGCAACCCCTGGGCGAGGAACGAGCGCGCCTCGTTGGAGCGGTTGCGTGGCAGCACGAAGTCCTCGCGCTCGGCGTACAGGCGCTCGAGCGGCTCCTGGAAGGAGGAGAGCCGGAAGAACCAGTTCTCCTCGCGTTCGCGATCGAGGGAGATCTCGTGAATCAGGCAGGTGTTCCCGGGGCCGAGCTCGGCGTCGGTCTTGAAGTCGGCGCATCGCGGGCAGTACCAGCCCTCATACAGCCCGCGGTAGACGTGCCCGTTCTCGTAAACAGCCTGCAGGATCTGCTGAACCCGGGCCACGTGCTGCGGATCGGAGGTGCGGATGAAGAAGTCATTGGAGATCTCGAGCCGCGGCATCAGCGACTTGAAGCGCACCGCGTTGCGATCGGCGAGCTCGCGCGGCGTGATCCCCTCGCGCTCGGCCACCTGTGCCACCGGCTCACCGTGCTCATCGGTGCCCGTGAGCAGAAACACATCCTCCCCTCGCTGGCGCATGTGCCGCGCGATCGCGTCGGCGGCGATCGTCGTGTACGCGTGGCCGAGGTGCGGCTGCGCATTGACGTAGTAGATCGGAGTGGTGATGTAGAAGGCCATGGCAGTCGCCAAGGCTATCCTGCCGCCGGTTGAGCACCGCCACGACGGGGGGGGTGTCCCAGGGTCACGAGGATGGTCCGGGCCACGACTGGGGGTGGGAGTCATTCCGTCGCCATCTGTGCCCGAGGGGTGGGCTCAGAGGGCGACAGCTCGGACGAACGCCGGCCCCGGCAGGCCCTGGCGACACCTTGAGGTCACCGATCAGCCGGTGCCGGTCTCACTTTGGGCCGGTCAAGCCGCGGTACAGCGCGTTCGCGCTGACGCCGGTCAGCTCCGAGACGATCCGGGCAGCGGGCCGGGGTTTGGCGCCCGCCTCCACCAGTCGCGCCAGCGCGTCGAGCGCGGGGCCAGTGTCGAGCACGGCCGCCGGCGCCGGCCCCACCACCAGCGCCACCTCTCCGCGGGGGGGCTGGGCCGCGTAGCGCTCGGCCAGCTCGCCGGCGCTCCCGCGCACGACCTCCTCGTGGAGCTTGGTCAGCTCTCGGCAGACCGCGACCGGTCGGTCGGGATCCAGCGCGGCGAGCACGGCCAGCGAGGACGCGACGCGACGCGGCGATTCAAACGCGACCAGTGTCTCGCCGGCGGTGAACGCCTGTTCGAGCTCTGAGCGCTTGCGCGGCAGAAAGCCGGCGAAGCGCCAGCGGTCCGCGGGCAGCGCGGAGGCCACCAGCGCCGCCACGGCGGCCGAAGGACCGGGCAACACGTCGACCGCCAGCCCGGCCCCGACGCACGCGCGCACCAGCACGAACCCCGGGTCCGAGACGAGTGGCATGCCCGCGTCGGAGACGAGTGCGACCACGGCGCCCTCACGCATCCGCGCCACGAGCTCGACCGCGCGCTCACGCTCGTTGTGCTCGTGGTAGCTCAGCAGCTGCGCGTTCACGCCATAGCGATCGAGCAGCACCCGCGTGCGACGCGTGTCCTCGCACGCCACCAGGTCCGCCTCGCGCAGGGCGGCGAGCACCCGCAGGGTAACGTCCTCAAGGTTGCCGATCGGAGTCGGACAGACGATCAGCCGGCCGCTCATACGCCCTCTGCCGCCCAACTCATAGACGCTCCGACCCGCCGCTCATACGCGCGCGCCCGCGACGGCAAGCCCGTCAAAGGCCAATGCCCCGGCGCCCACCATCCCTGCCTCCGAACCGAACCGCGCCGCCACGATCCGCACCTCGTCACGCGAGGGCGGCAGGGCGCGCCGGGCGACGACGGCGCGCGCGGGGGCGAGCAGCAGCTCTCCGGCGGCGCTCACTCCGCCCCCGACGACGACCACCTCCGGATTGAAGATGTTCACGTAGCTCGCGATCGCGACGCCCAAACGGCCGCCGATCAGCTCGATCGCTTCGATCGCCGCCGGATCGCCGGCCTGCGCGAGCTCGGTCACCAGCGGCCCCGTCAGCTCGCGTCCGCCCGCGAGCACCCGGCCGAGACCGGAGTCGGGCCGTTCCCGGGCGATCCGCAGAGCCTCGCGAGCCAGCGCGGTGCCCGATGCGAGCGTCTCGACACAGCCCCGGCTGGGGCAGTTGCCCTGGCAGGGCGGCCCATCCATCTCGATCACCATGTGTCCGAGCTCCGCGGCCGCGCCGACCGCCCCGCGATAGAGCTCACCGCGGAGGATCAGGCCACCGCCGATCCCGGTCCCGATCGTGAGGATCACCGCCTCGCTGGCCCCCGTGGCCGCCCCTGCGCGATGCTCGGCGAGCGCCGCCACGTTGGCGTCGTTGTCGACGAACACGGGCAAGCGCAGACGCTGCGCCATCTCGTCGGCGAACGCGATGTCAGCCAACGGAAGGTTGACGGCGAGCACCGCTTGACCTGAACGCTGGTCAATCAGGCAGGGAATCCCGAACCCGACCGCCGCCACCTCACCACCTGCCGCGTCACGAATCCCGTTGACGGCGTCGACGACGACCTCCAGCAGGGCCGAAACGTCGAGACCGGTCAGGCGGCGCTGACAGCGATGTTGCACGCCAAGGTCCGTATCGATCGCGCCGGCAAGCAGCTTCGTCCCGCCCATGTCGACGCCGATGGTGCGTGCCGACGCCATGGCGTCACTATATGCAGCGCCGATGGCCGAGCGCCCCCACCAGCCCCGCCGCACCGGCGCCGCCCCCAGCGAGCCCCCCCGCCAGCCCCGCGCCGGCGAGAGCCCGCGCACGGGCGCCCCGGCCGAGCGCCCCTACAAGCTCTACCGCGCGGGACCGCGCGGGCTGCTCTCGCGACTGCGCGGCGAGGACGATCCAGACGTGCCCGATCCTCGGCGGGCCGACCGGGGGCCGCGCCGCCCCAAGCGCAGCGGTCGCGGGACGGGGCGGCGGCTGCCCCCCGGACGGGTGCTCAAGTACCTCGCGCTCGCGGTCCTGACCTGGCTGGCGCTCTCGCTGGTGCTGTTCCTCGTCAGCGCGCAGGTGCAGCAGGGCACGCTGCCGGACTCTGCCAAGGCCGCGCTCACCTCGGCTCCGAACATGGTGACCTCCGCCGACACGGTGCTGATTCTCGGGACCGACCAGCGCCCCGCGGCATCCAAGGAGCCGGGCGCCAACACCAGTGACGCGGGCAGCCACTCCGACACAATCATGCTGTGGCGGATCGGCGGCGGGGCATCGAGGCGGCTGTCGATCCCACGCGACACCGTCGCGACGATCCCCGGCCACGGCCTGGCCAAGATCAACGCCGGATACGCGTTCGGCGGACCCTCGCTCGCGATCCGCACGATCGAGCGGTTCACCGGCGCGATGATCAACCACATCATCGTCGTGAACCTGGCGGCGTTCCCGAAGTTCGTCGACGCGATCGGCGGGGTCGACGTGAGCACGGGACGGATCTGCTCGGACATCAGCGGCGGCACGAAGAACGGTGGCTTCTCGCTCTACCTGGCGCCCGGCGCGCATCACCTCGATGGCCGCGACGCGCTCACCTACGCTCGCACGCGGGAGAACAAGTGCAATCGGGCCGACAATGACCTGACCCGCGTCAAACATCAGCAGCAGATCCTCAGCGCGATCAAGTCGCAGCTGTTCTCGCCGACCACCTTCTTCCGGCTCCCGTGGGCTTCCTGGGACGCCCCCAAGGTGCTGCGGACCGACATGGGCGGTCCCACGCTGCTGTCCCTGTTCGCCGCCTCGCAGATCGGGGGCTCCGCGCCCGTTCAGGTCTTGAAGCCCTCGGGGGCCGAGGCGCTGCCGGGTTACGGAAGCGCTCTGACCGTGTCACCCGGCGCCGTGCAGCGGGCGGTCGGAAAGCTGCTCAACGGTTAAGGCCGAGGCGGGCTAATCCGAAGACGAAGGCTTAGACGACGACGCCCGCGACTCCGACTTCGACTTCGACTTCGACGCGCTCGACGACTTCGAGAAATCCGAGGACTTCGAGGAATCAGACGAGCCCGACGAATCCCCGGAGCTCGACGCGCCCGAGGTCGTGGAGGACTTCGAGTCCGAAGCCGCGGAGTCCCCCTTCGAGGAATCCTCCGCCTTGGCCTGCTTCGCGGCCCCCTCGGCGGCCTCCTTCTCGCGGGCACGGTTCTTCGAGCCGTAGTCGGTCGAGTAGAAGCCCGTACCCTTGAAGTGGACCGCGAACGGAGCAAACACCCGTTCCACCGGCGCCGAGCAGGTCTGACAGGAAACGAGCGGCTCGTCGGACATCCGCCTGATGACCTCGAACTTGTGTCCCTGCTCGCAGCGGTACTCGTAGATCGGCATTACTGGCCAAAGTATAGCGGCGCCGTCCTCGCCAACTGCGTGCGATCCCTGGCACTCCCCCACCCAGAGTGCCAAGCAAGCGCCGATCCACCACCGCGGCGGGGCTCACCGCCGGCGGGGATAGCATCCGACACAAGATGCCCGACGACCTCGTCACGATGGACAAGATCGTCTCGCTCTGCAAGCGGCGCGGGTTCGTGTTCCCCAGCAGCGAGATCTACGGAGGGCTCGGCTCGAGCTACGACTACGGCCACTATGGCGTGCTGCTCAAGAACAACGTCAAGGGGCAGTGGTGGCGCTCAATGCTGCAGGAGCGCGATGACGTCGTCGCGCTTGACTCCGCGATCATCCAGCACCCCACGACCTGGAAGGCGAGCGGTCATTTGGCGGGGTTCACCGACCCGCTCGTCGATTGCCGAACGTGCAAGCTGCGCTTCCGCGCCGACCACATCGACCAGGGGCACTGCGGACGCAAGCCCTCCAAGCGTCCGGGCGAGGCCCCCGACTGCGACCTGACCGAGGCGCGCGAGTTCAACCTGATGTTCGAGACCACCATCGGACCGGTGAAGGAGGAGGGCGCGGCGGTCTACCTGCGCCCGGAGACCGCCCAGGGGATCTTCCTCAACTTCAAGCACTACCTGCAGTTCTCCCGCAAGAAGCCGCCGTTCGGGATCGCGCAGGTCGGCAAGAGCTTTCGTAACGAGATCACCCCGGGCAACTTCATCTTCCGGATGCGCGAGTTCGAGCAGATGGAGATGGAGTTCTTCGTCGCCCCGGACCAGGCGCCGCTGTGGTTCGCACACTGGCTCGAGCAGCGGATGAACTGGTACACGCGCCTGGGCCTGCGCCCCGCGAACCTGCGCCTGCGCGCGCACGAACGCGACGAGCTGTCGCACTACTCGAGCGCGACTTCCGATGTCGAGTATCTGTTCCCGATCGGGTGGTCAGAGCTCGAGGGGATCGCCAACCGCGGGGACTTCGACCTCACCCAGCACGCCGAGCACTCAGGCCAGAAGCTCGAGTACGTCGATACCGCCACCGGTGAGCGCTACGTCCCGCACGTGATCGAGCCGGCCGCGGGCGCGGATCGCGCCACGCTGGCGTTCCTCGTCGACGCCTACGACGAGGACGAGATCGAGGGCGAGCGCCGCACCGTCCTACGACTGCATCCCCTGCTTGCACCGGTCAAGGTCGCCGTCCTGCCCCTCGTGCGCAAGGACGGTCAGCCCGACCTGGCCCGCGAGGTCCACCGCGGGCTGCGCGACCGGGTGCAAACCGAGTACGACGAGGGCGGCGCGATCGGACGCCGCTACCGCCGCCAGGATGAGATCGGAACCCCGTGGGCGGTCACGATCGACCATCAGTCGTTGCAGGACCGGACCGTCACGCTGCGCGACCGCGACAGCCTTGTCCAGGAGCGGATCGCGATCGACGCCATCGCCGACGAGCTCGAGCGCCGCCTACGCGAGCCGTGGCAATCACCGAAGCTCGCACGCAAGCCATAGCCTCGCCCACCGCCCACCGCCCACCGCCCGACGCCCACACCCAAGCCATAGCCGGCCGGTGAGGATTATGGGGCCCCGCTGGAGCGGGGCCGTTGGTTGCGCCCGGGTGAGGCGTGCCCGGACCGGGTGAGACGCTCGCACCTGCATAACGCGTCAAGCCCGCGGGCAAAACGCAGCCCTGTCGACTCATGCATGTCATGCGTGCACCACTCGACAGTCCTCGCAATCTCGCTCGCTTCTGTCGTGTTATGCAGGTAATCAGGTAACGGTGTCCGCGGCGGCGGGCTCCCGGGCTGGTCACCGTCGGGCCGCGGCAAGCCTCCGGTCAGCGCGCTGTCAGGCGCTGACCGGAGCGGGCGACGCTCAGGCGGCCGGTGGGGTGTACTGAAACTCCTCCTCCTTGCCGAACAGCTTGTCGAGCACCTTCGAGCGCAGCTTCTCGTTGGCCGCGAGCGCAGCGGCGCCACCTCCGACGCCGACGACCACGACCAGGCGTCCTACGCCGCGAGCCTTGCGCTTCTTCGGCGCGTCGGTCAGTGCCGCGGTGGCGTCGCGGATCGCGTCGATCGCTGTACGGAGGTCGTTCTGCAGCTTCTTGTCCTCCATCAGCGCCTTGCCCGGCGTCTTGCCGTTGGCGAGCCGCTCGTACGCGCTGCGCGACGATTCGATCGCCGTGTGGACGTTGTCGCGAAGGTTGGCGTCCTCCATCAGGGCTTGAACGTAGGGATTGTCCTTGGCGATGTTTGCGACGTCCGCGGGGTTGAACGACGGAACCGCCGCCTTGATCTTCTTGCGTCGTGATGCCATTGCTCTCCTCGGTACTTGGGGGCGGGCTACTGCGCTGGGGTGTTAGGATACGCGATACGCGCTTGCCCGCCGTCGGGCGAGCGCAGCGTCGAGCACCTCGTCGATCGTCGAAGCGAACACGAATTCGAGGTCCTTGCGAAGGTGGGCTGGTATCTCGTCGATGTCCTGGGCGTTGAGCACGGGCGCGATCACCGCGCGGATGCCGTTGCGCTGCGCGGCGAGCGCCTTCTCCTTCAGTCCGCCGATCGGCAGCACCAGCCCGGTCAGAGTGATCTCCCCGGTCATCGCCACCTCGGAGCGCACGGCCCGGCCTGACAGCAGCGAGGCCAGGGCAGTGGCCATCGCGATCCCCGCGCTGGGACCGTCCTTGGGGATCGCTCCAGCGGGGACGTGGATGTGGATCTCGTGCGTGGCGAACCAGTCCTCGGGCAGTTCGGGGAACAGCGTCGCCGCGTTGCTGCGAATGTAGGAGAGCGCAGCCTGCGCGGACTCCTTCATCACCTCGCCGAGCTGACCCGTGATCGTCAGCCGGCCCTTGCCCGGCATCGAGGTCGCCTCGACGAACAGCACGTCGCCGCCGACCGGCGTCCAGGCCAGCCCCGTCGCGACACCGGGACGCGAGGTTCGCCGGCGGGCTTCGGTGAAGAACTTTCGCTTGCCCAGCAGCTCGCGGACGCGAGGCTCGGTGACCATCACCTTGCGCTTGGCCGTTCCCTCGGCCACCTGCCTGGCCACCTTGCGGCACGCCGCTCCGATTTCCCGCTCGAGCTGGCGCACTCCCGCTTCACGCGTGTAGTCGTTGATGGTCACACGCAGCGCCGGATCGGTGAACCCGATCCGGCTGACCGTCAGGCCGTTGCGCTCGGTCTGGCGGGGAACCAGATAGCGCTTGGCGATCTCGAGCTTCTCCTCCTCGGTATATCCGGCGAGCTGGATCACCTCCATCCGGTCGCGGAGCGGCCCGGGAATCGTCTCCAGCGTGTTGGCCGTCGTGACGAACATCACGCCCGACAGGTCGAACGGCAGATCGAGGTAGTGGTCGCGGAAGGCGAAGTTCTGCTCGGGATCGAGCACCTCGAGCATCGCGCTGGACGGGTCGCCGCGGAAGTCGGCCCCCATCTTGTCGATCTCTTCGATCATCAACAGCGGGTTGCGAGCCCCGGCGTCGCGCATCGCCCGGATGATCGTCCCGGGCATCGCGCCGATGTACGTCCGGCGGTGGCCTCGGATCTCGGCCTCGTCGCGCACCCCACCCACGCTGATCCGCTGGAATCCCCGCCCGAGCGCGCGGGCCATCGAGCGCCCCAGCGAGGTCTTGCCGACGCCCGGCGGCCCAACGAAGCAGAGAATCGATCCGCGCGCATCGGGCTTCAGGGTGCGAACGGCGAGGAACTCGAGAATCCGGTCCTTGACCTGCTCGATGTCGTAGTGATCCTGATCGAGGATCGTCCGCGCGTGGCGCAGGTCGAGGTTGTCCTCGGTCGACTTGTCCCACGGCAGCGCCGCGATCCATTCAAGGTAGCCGCGAACGACACCGTACTCCGCCATCGCCGGCGCCAGGCGCTCGAGGCGGGCGAGCTCGCGGTCAGCCTGCTTGCGCGCATCCTCGGGCAGGTCGATCGCTGCGAGCTGATCGCGCAGCTCGTTGGCCTCGGCCTGGACCTCGTCGGCCTCACCCAGCTCCTCCTGGATCGCTTTGAGCTGCTGGCGCAGGAAGTACTCGCGTTGACCCTTCTCGAGCTCGGACTGGACCTGCGACTGGATCCTCGACCCGATCGCGACCACCTCGAGCTCCCGCGCGAGGATCTCCGACAGGCGCCGCAGCCGCTTGGTCACGTCGAGCTCCTCGAGCAGCGCCTGCTTCTCCTCGGTCTTGAGGTGCAGCGCACTCCCGATCAGGTGCGTCAGAGCACTCGGGTCCTCCACGTTGGCGACCATGACCTGGAGCTCCTCCGGCAGGTAGGGCACCTCCTGGACGATGTTCGTGAACGTCTGCTGGACGTTTCGCGTCAGCGCGATCAGCTCCGGCGTCTGCTCGACCACGTCCGGGGCGGGCGCGATCTCCGCGACGAGGTAGGGCTCGGTCGCCAGCCAGCTCTGCACCCTGATCCGCTGGGCGCCCTGAATCAGTACCCGCAGCGTGCCGTCGGGGACGCGGATCATGCGGGCGACCTCACCGAACACCCCGACCGAGTAGAGGTCCTCCGGCGCGGGCGTCTCAAGCTCAGCTTTGCGACTGGCGACCATCGCGATCGCGCGATCGCCACGCAGCACCTCGTTGATCAGCTCGATGCTCCGCTCCTGCCCCACGTTGAGCGGGATCAGCATGTCCGGGAAGGTCACCGTGTCGCGCAGCGGCAGCACCCCGACGCGCTCGGGAAGCTCGCGCGTACCGCCGACGGCCACATCCTTTGCGCCGCCGGCGGGAACCCCGACCTCGATCACCGCTGCTCACCGCTCTCGATCGGCACGGTGCGCACACGCGATTCCCGGTGCACGAGCGGAAGCTCGACCCGCAGCATTCCGTCCTCGTAGGAGGCCTTGGCATCCTCGGGCCGCACTTCGGCTCCCAGCTCGACGATCCGGCGGAACCGGCCGCGCTCGATCTCCACCTGCTGATAGACGTCGCCCTCGACCGCGGCCTGGCCGCGGCGTCCGGCGAGGATCAGCTTGCGGCCCTGGATCTCCAGGGCGAGGTCGTCGATCTCCACACCGGCGAGCTCGGCCGTGACGAGCACCCGCGGCGGATCAGCCGTGTACACGACATCTACAGCGGGCAGGAACCCGGTGCGCCGGCGCGAGAGGCCTGCGCGCTCGAACACATCGCCGAACAGCTCGTCCATCCCTACATCTCCACGTGCATGCGGTCGAGGCTCAACAGATCGCGTTCTGACATCGGCTTGCCCACTTGGCATCTGGCACTCTAGCCGTGTGGGCGCGGTACACCTGCACATGCCGTTGCTCATGGTTGCCGCGGCGCGGAGCTTCGAAGTGGACGTGCTGGTGTTCGGAGCGCTGCTCGTGGTCGGGGCGCTGGCGTCCGGGATCGTGCGGCACAGCCTGCTCTCGCTCACCGCGCTGTTCGTGCTCGTCGGCTTCGCGCTCGGAGACGGCGGCTTGGGTGTCGTGCACTTCGGAGCCCGCTCGGCGTTCACGGGCGAGCTCGCGACGATCGCGCTGATCGTGATCCTGCTGCGCGACGGTCTCGAGGTCGAGGGGGAGATGCTCCAGGCGCACTGGCACCTGCCGCTGCGCAAGCTGGTTCTGGCGATGCCGCTGACCGCGGCGATAGTCGCGGGCGCGGCGCGCCTGTTGACGGACTTCTCCTGGACTGAGTGCCTGCTGCTCGGCGCGCTGCTCTCCCCCACCGACCCGGTTCTCTCCTCCAGCGTCGTCACCAATCCGCGCGTGCCGCGGATCGTACGTCACTCGCTGAACCTCGAGTCGGGCTTGAACGACGGCCTGGCGTTACCGGCGGTGCTGGCGTTCGCGGCCGCGCTGGGCCCCGGCGCCGCGCATTTCAACTGGTGGCGGTTCGTCGCTCAGGATCTGGGAGTGGGTCTCGTCAGCGGCCTGGTCGTGGGCATGCTGGCGGCACGCCTGATGCCGCGTCCGCACGAGGACGACGAGCGCCCGGGCATTCCGTCTCATCAGATATCGCTGTACGCGCTGGGTGCGGCGTTTGCGAGCTACGGGATCGCCGTGCTGCCGCCGCACGGCAACGGTCTGATCGCGGTGTTCGTCGCTGCGATCACGCTCGGCATCCGCCGACCGGATGCTCGCGGCCACTTTGAACGCCAGGCGGAGAACCTCGTGGAGATCGTCAAGCTCGGGATCTTCGTCGTGTTCGGATCGCTGCTGACGCTGCACGGGCTGCTGGGCGACGGCTGGGGGGCGGTCGGGATCGTCGCGGCCACGCTCCTGGTGGCCAGGCCGGTGGCCGTTTTCGCGGCGCTCAGCGGCACCGCTATCGACCGTGCCACGAAGGGCTTCATGGGGTGGTTCGGGCCCAAGGGGGTGGCGACGATGACCTTCTCACTGCTCGTGCTGGCCGACCGGATCCCCGCGGCGTCACGGATCTTCAACCTTGCCGCGCTGGTCGTCTTCTGCTCGATCATCGCCCACGGCGTGACCGACACCGCGGGCTCGGAATGGCTGGCCCGGCGGTCCGAGCGCGCGACCGACAGCCCGGCGGACTTGGGGGAGGATCTCGCGGCGGAGTGATCAGTGCTCGTCGCCGCCGTGGCGGGGGTGATCAGTGCTCGTCGCCGCCGGCGTCGCCGTGGCGCGATGTGTCCATGATCCAGCCGAGCAGGACGGCGAGCAGGACGAAGGCGATGAATCCCCCGATCAGCGGCCAGAACACGAGGACAACATATAGATCGCGCTCCGATCGTGCGCTTGGCCGGACCGCCCACTGAGCGCGCGGTGACCGGGATCACGTCTGGATGGGCTTCGGCGGCCGCGCCGCCAACGTGCGCCGGGCCGATCAGCAGCCGTGCAGTGCGACCTGCTCGCTCGGCGAGGGGAAGGCCCAGGCGACCTGCAGACGGCGCTCCTGGCGAAACACGAAGCGCAGCTGACTCGGCGGGCGCAGCCCGTCGGGGTGGTCGGGGCGGTAGGTGGGGCAGGGACCGTTCTGGGCGAGGGCACAAAGAAGGTTCTGATGAAAGAAGCAGGTCTCACAACTTGCCTTGCCTGCGCACGCGCGCCCTTTTGCCATACCTGAAGCCACCTTTCCGCTTGCTCAATTCGACGACAAGAGCCATCAAAGCGATTTCACCCCCCTCCCGTGAGCCTGAATCCCGGAATACGCAGGAACTTCAACTTCAGGAAACATACCTGCAAATTGCGGCCTATTTAGCCGCCCGGTCAGGAGGTGCCGCATTTTCCGTAGCTTTGTCGGGGCAATGGCCGACGACGCTCCTCTCCGCCGCCGCGCGACCGACAGCGACGCGCGCGTCCGCCGCCGCGCCCCCGGCGGGGCCGGCCGATGAAGGTGCTCGTGACCGGAATCACGGGTTACGTGGGCTCACGTCTGGCTCCACGGCTGCAGGCAGAGGGTCACGAGGTGCGTGGCTTCTCACGCGCCGGCGCGCGCTCCGAGCTCGGTGTGTCGGTGCTCAGTGGCGACGCCGTCTCAGGCGTGGGGCTGGCTCGCGCCCTGCGAGGAATCGATGTCGCCTACTTCCTGATCCATTCGATGGAGCCCGCCGTCGACGCGGAGTTTGGCCTACGTGAACGCAGCGCGGCGGAGAACTTCGCTCGCACGGCTCGCGCCGCCGGCGTGCAGCGGGTCGTCTACCTCGGAGGGCTAGCACCCTCCGACCGACCGGCGTCGGATCACCTCGCGAGCCGGCTGGCCGTCGAGGAGGTGCTTCGTAGCGCAGCGCCGTGCTCGGTCGCGCTTCGGGCGTCGATCGTGATCGGCGCGCGCTCGCGCCCGTTCCGATTCCTGGTGCGGCTCGTGGAGCGCCTCCCCGTGCTCGCCGTGCCAGCCTGGCGAACCCGTCGCACGCGGCCGATCGACGAGCGCGACCTGATCGAGCTGCTCACGCGGGCGGCCACGCGCGAGGGGATCTGCGGCGATTCGCTGGATGTGAGCGGGGCTGACGTGGTCTCCTACGGAGAGCTGATCGACCGGATCCGCGATCACCTGCTGGTTCACCGCCCCACGATTCAGTTCAAGCGGTTGACGGCGACGCCGATCGCCAGCCGCCTCGCCTCGCTGATCGCCGGAGAGGAGCACGCGCTGATCGGGCCGCTGATGGAGAGCCTCGACGGGGACCTGTTGCCGCGGGACGATCGCGCCGCGGCCCTGCTCGACGTCAGGTTGCACTCACTTGACGCAGCGATCGAGCACTCGCTGCGCGAATGGGAGGCAGAAGAGCCGCTGGCCGCGCGCTAGCCGGGCGCCGGCGGCACGCCGGAGCGAAACGCACGCCGCCGGGCCGCTGGCCGCGGCGGGCTGGGCCGATCGCGGGAGACCACGTTAGTGTCCCCACCCGCGATGAGCACCGTCCAGGTCAAGATCCAGATCCGGGCCCCGGTCGAGCGCGTCTGGGAGACGATCATGGACCCGGACAGGTTCGGGGACTGGGTCACGATCCACCGTTCGGTCAAGAATGTCTCCGCCCACCCGCTGCGCAAGGGCGCGACGATGGATCAGGTGCTACAGATACGCGGTGTCTCCTTCCGCGTCCACTGGACGCTCGTGGACGTGAGCCAGCCACACCGCGCGGAATGGGAAGGGGGAGGGCCGGCGCATTCACGCGCGCGGATCAGGTATCGGCTCACTGCACTCACCGGTAAGGACGACGGATCGACGGCGTTTGAGTACTTGAACGAGTTCACCCCGCCCGGTGGCCGGCTCGGCAGTGTCGCCAGCCGGGTGATCGTCGGCGCCGCATCCGAGCGTGAGGCGAACAATTCGTTGAAGCGGCTGAAGGCGCTGCTGGAACGGTGATTGACGGCCGAGACGGTGCAAGCGGTCGGCCAACGACATTGACGGCCGGACGGTGCCAGCGGTCGCGAACGATACTGACCGCCGGACGGTGCAAGCCGGCCGGCGAACGCGATTTATGGTTTGCCCGAGACGGTGCAAAAACGATTACCCCGTGAGGCGATTAACTGTCGCTATCGTTCCGCTCAAGTTCGTTGGACACAACCGAGGGGAAATTCGTGACAGGCTTCGTGGACAGTACGGTGAAGGACATCGATGATCGGTTGCGCGAGATCAAGGAGGAGATCGCCAAGCTCGAACGCGCGCGCGCAGTGCTCGTCGGCGGTCGGCGGGGACCGGGCAGGCCGCCCAACTCGACCGCAGGGGGAACGGCGGCGTCACCGCGGCGCCGTACGGGTCGTGGGCCAGGAAGGCCACGCGGCCGGCGCGGAGCGGGCACGCGGGCGGTTCAGGCCCTCGAGCTGGTGCGCTCAAGGCCCGGAATCACGATTCCGGAGATCGCCCAGGAGCTGACGATCGAGCCCAACTACCTGTACCGCGTGATGCCCCGACTGGTGCAGGACGGCCAGATCAAGCGGGATGGGAAAGGTTGGGTTCCGGTGGAGCAGTCCGAGCCTTGAGTGCCTCGGTGGCGCTAGATCAGCCCCAGCTGCCTGACCGCTTCGCGCTCCCCGACGAGCTCCTTCACCGTGACGTCGATTCGTGAACGTGAGAAGTTGCTGATCTCGAGCCCCGGCACGATCTGCCAGGCTCCGTCCGAGCAGGTGCACGGGTAGCTGGAGATGATGCCCTCTTCCACACCGTAGGACCCATCGGTCGGAACCGACATCGAGACCCAGTCGCCGACCGGGGTGCCGCGCACCCAATCCCGGACATGGTCGACCGCGGCGTTTGCCGCCGACGCTGCGCTCGAGGCGCCACGCGCTTCGATGATCGCCGCGCCGCGCTTCTGCACGGTCGGGATGAAGTCGTTCTCCAGCCACGCCTGATCGTCGACCACCTCGCCGGCAGGCTGACCTTTCACCTTGGCATTGAAGATGTCGGGGTACTGGGTGGCGGAGTGGTTCCCCCACACCGTCATGTTCGTGACATCGGCGACCGCGGCCCCGGCCTTGGCCGCCAGCTGGGCGATCGCCCGATTGTGATCGAGGCGGGTCATCGCGGTGAAGCGCTCACGCGGAATGTCGGGCGCGTTGCTCTGGGCGATCAGGCAGTTCGTGTTGGCCGGGTTTCCCACCACCAATACCTTGACGTCTGAGGCGGCGTGCTCGTTCAGGGCCTGACCCTGGGGCTTGAAGATTCCCCCGTTGGCTTCCAGCAGATCGCTGCGCTCCATCCCCTTGCTACGGGGACGAGCCCCAACGAGGATCGCGACGCTGACGCCGTCAAAGGCCTGGGCCGGGTCGTCGAAGATGTCGACTCCGGCGAGCAGGGGAGACGCGCAGTCGTCGAGCTCCATCGCGGTACCTTGCGCAGCCTTTACGGCCTGTGGAACCTCAAGCAGCGAAAGGTGCACGGGCGTATGCGCGCCCAGCAGCTGGCCGCTGGCGATACGAAACAGGAGTGCGTAGCCGATCTGGCCGGCGGCTCCGGTGACCGCCACTCGTACCGGGGATGCAGTCGTCAGCGTGCTCATCTGCTCATCTCCTCGATCACCGCGTCGGCGAACTGTGAGGTTCCCACCGCGGTCGGGTCGTCACGGGTCGGCTTGAGATCGTAGGTGACGCGCTCGCCCCGGCGAATCACCTCAGCAATCGCTCGCTCCAGCGCGAGCGCCGCGTCGCGTTCCTCGAGGTGACGCAGCATCAGCATGCCCGACAGCATCAGCGCCGTGGGATTGACCCGGTTCTGCCCTTTGTACTTTGGCGCCGAACCGTGCGTGGCCTCGAAGATCGCGACCTCGGTGCCGATGTTCCCGCCCGGCGCGAGCCCGAGTCCGCCGACCATCCCCGCGGCCAGGTCAGACACGATGTCGCCATACAGATTCGGCAGCACGAGCACGTCGTACTCCTCCGGACGGGAGATCAGCTGGTTGCACAGGTTGTCGACGATCCGATCCTCGAATTCGACCTCCGGGTGACGTCGGGCGACGTCACGCGCGACCTCAAGGAACAAGCCGTCAGAGAACTTCATGATGTTGGCCTTGTGAACCGCGGTCACCTTGTGGCGGCCATTGTCCTTGGCGTACTGGAACGCCGCCTGGACGATTCGCTCAGAGCCGAAGCGGGAGATCGGCTTGATCGAGATCCCGCTGTCCTCGCGGACCGGCTGACCGGCCCCGGCCAGGAACTCCCGCAGCTTCCGGTTCTCCATGGTTCCCTGCTCGAACTCGATTCCGGCGTACAGGTCCTCGGTGTTCTCGCGCACGATCACGATGTCGGTCTCCGGGTAGCGGGTCCGCACGCCCTCGTAGGACTTGCACGGGCGGATGCACGCGTACAGGTCGAGCTCCTTGCGCAGCAGCACGTTCACGCTGCGAAACCCGGAGCCGACGGGGGTGGTGGTCGGACCCTTGATGCCGACCTTGGTCCGCTTGATCGAGTCCATCGTCCGGTCGGGAAACGGCGTCCCCTCCTGCGCGTACACGTCTTCGCCGGCCGGCTGCTGATCCCATTGAAACTTCACCCCCGTTGCCTCCAGCACGCGACGCGTGGCCTCGATCAGTTCCGGGCCGGTGCCGTCGCCCGGGATCAGGGTGACTTCGTGAGCACCCGTTCTCGATGCATTTGCTCGGCTCATCGTCTGCCGATGCTATAAGGGCACGTCCTCCAGCCGCACGCCGTACGCGTCGGAGAGCTTGCGCTTCAGGTAGGAGATGAACGGACCGACCTCGATCTCCTGGCCGACAACCCTCTGCAGCAGCTGTGCGCTGGTGAACTTGGCGCCGTGTCGGTGCACGCGCTCTCGGAGCCAGTCGCGCAACGGCGCGAGGTCGCCCGCGGCGATCCGGGCGTCGAGCTCTGGCACTTCGGCGTGGGCACGCTCCCATAGCTGGCCGGCGATCAGGTTTCCGAGCGCGTACGTCGGGAAGTAGCCGATCATTCCGGCCGCCCAGTGCACGTCCTGCAGGACCCCGTGCGCGTCGTCTGGGACCTCGAGGCCGAGGTATTGCGAGACGCGCGCGTTCCAGGCTTCGGGCAGCTCCGCCACCGCGAGGCGTCCCTCGATCAGCTCCTGCTCGAGCTCGAACCGAAGCACCACGTGCAGGCCGTAGGTCGCCTCGTCGGCCTCCACCCGGATGAAGGACGGCGCCACCCGATTCACCGCGCGAAACAGCGTCTCGGGTTCGAGGTCCGGGGCTGAGCCCTCGAAGCACTCCGCGACCGCCGGCGCCAGCACGCCGCAGAACTCCCGTCCCCGACCGACCATGTTCTCCCACATCCGGCTCTGGGACTCGTGCAGCCCCAGCGACTCGCCGTGTCCGAGCGGCGTGCGCTGCAGCGTGTCGGCGATCCCCGCCTCGTACAGGCCGTGACCGCACTCGTGCATGGCGCCGTACAGGCCGGAGGCGAAGTAGGTCTCATCCCAGCGAGACGTGATCCGCACGTCCGAGCTGCTCAATCCCATCGCGAACGGATGCACCGCATCGTCCAACCGCCACCCGTCGCGATCGAACCCCATTCGCCCGAGCACCAGCTCGACGAGCCGGCGCTGGCGGTCGATCGGAAACCGCCCGTGCAGGCAGGCGTCGGGGGTCAGCTCGGAGCGCTCGCTGAGCGCGCTGATCAGCGGCACGAGCTCGCCGCGAAGCTCGGTGAACAGCCGCGTCACCTGCGTGGTCTTCATCTCCGGCTCGTAGTCGTCGAGCAGCACGTCGTAGGCGCACTCGTAGCCCTCAAAGCAGTCCACATATCGCCGTGCCAGCTCGAGGTTGCGCCTCAGGTGGGGGGCGAAGGCCGCGTAATCGCTCTGCTCCCGCGCCTGCACCCATGCCTCCTGCCCGACCGAGCCGGCGCGCGCGAGATCCGCCGCGAGCGCGCTCGGCACGCGGCGCGCCTTCTCCCAGCGACGGCGCGTCACGCTCACCAGGCAGGCGTCGTCCGAGTCGGGTGACGCGGCGCTGAGCTGCGTCGCCGCCGCGTCGAGCAGGCGACCGGTGTCCGCGGAGACGAACAGTTCATGACTGATGCGTTCAAGCGTGGCCAGCGACTCGGCGCGAGCTGCCCCGCCCCGGCGGGGCATCATCGTCTGCTGATCCCACTGCAGCAACTCGGCGGCGCTGCGCAGATCCATCCACTCCGCCAGCCGCTCGCGAAGTTCGGCTAAACGCTCTGTCATTCGATCGCTCCTTCAGGTTGCGGTCCAGAGGTTGGGTCGTGCTCGCCAATTTCTTGCCAGCTACGGTCCGCAAGGCGGTCGTCTCAGGCTGTGCCACCATTGCAGCATGTTGCGCCGCCCCGCCTCGATCAAGCTGATGGACGTGTTCGGGATCCGGATCGGAGCCGACCGGTCCTGGTTCCTGATTCTGTTCCTGCTGATCTTCTGGCTCTCGGGCTCGTTCCGTCAGGCGCTGCACAGCTCCGACACGGTCGCTTACCTGACCACGGTCGTGACCGTGCTGCTGTTCTTCGGCTCGCTGATCCTGCACGAGCTCGGCCACGCGATCGCGGCGCGCCGGCAGGGGATCGAGGTCCACCGGATCGACCTGTTCCTGTTCGGCGGCCTCACCCAGATGGGTCGTGACTCGGCCTCGCCGGGCGAGGAGCTCAAGATCTCCGCCGCCGGTCCGCTGGCGACGCTCGGCTTCGTGCTGCTGTGCCTGGCCGTCGATCTCGCGATCGTCGGCCCGCACCGCCTGGTGCACGCGGTGGAGCTCGACGGCACAGTGCCGATCACCCCGGTGCTGCTGTCGCTCAGCTGGCTGCTACCGATGAATATCCTGATCCTCTTGTTCAACCTGGTGCCTGCCTTCCCGCTCGACGGCGGCCGGATCGCGCGGGCGGCGGTGTGGCGCGTGACGGGCGACAAGCTGCGGGGCACGCGGGCCTCGGCGAAGCTCGGGCAGGCGTTCGCCGCGATTCTCGCTGGGGTGGGGATCTGGCTGACGGTCAGCTACGGGACCGTCAGCGGCCTGTGGCTGGTGGCGCTCGCCTTCCTGCTCGGCCAATCCGCTCGCGGGGCGCTGCTCCAGACCGCGGTGCATGCGCGGATCGACGAGGTCCGCGTGGCCGACGTCATGGACCGCCAGCCGGTCGCAATCGGCGCGGACGCCGCCGTGAGCCAGGCGCTCGACGAGTTCTTCCTGCGCTACGGCTGGTCCTGGTTTCCGGTGATCGACGGCGACGGGCGCTTCGTGGGGATCGCGCGGCGCGAGCGCCTGGAGGTGGCGCAGGACGCGGGCGAGGGCTGGCTCACGGTCGGTGCCGTGCTCGAGGCCGAGGGTGCGGGACGCTGGAGGGTGAACGAGGACCGCCCGCTGAGCGAGTTGATCTCCTCCGAGCCGCTGGGACGCCTCGGCGCCCTGATGGCGGTCGACGCCGAGGGGGTGCTGCGCGGCGTGGTTACGCTCAATCAGGTCCGCCGAGCTCTGCAATCCGCGCTTGGCTCGCCGGCGGCCTAGCCTCGAGCGAGAGCGATCACCTGTGCAGAGCACCAACGTCACCTGGCAGCGGACCCCGATCACCCGCGCGTGGCGCTGGGGTGCGCTCGGTCGCCGCGGCGCCACGGTCTGGTTCACCGGTCTGCCGGCCGCCGGCAAGTCGACGCTGGCCGCCCGCGTCGAGCAGGCGCTGATCGCCTCCGGGGCCAGCGCCTACCTGCTCGACGGCGACAACCTCCGCCACGGCCTGTGCGCCGACCTCGAGTTCGACCGGGCCAGCCGTGATGAGAACGTACGCCGGGTCAGCGAGGTCGCCCGCCTGTTCGCCGACGCGGGAACGATCGCGCTGGTGGCGCTCGTCTCGCCCTACGTGGACGAGCGTCGCTGCGCGCGGGAATGCCACGAACGCGGGGGACTGGCCTTCCTGGAGGTGTTCGTCAACACGCCGCTCTCAGAATGCGAGGCGCGCGACCCGAAGGGCCTCTACCGTCGCGCCCGCGCGGGTGAGCTCGTGGGGATCACGGGAATCGACGCGGCGTACGAGCCACCGCCCGCCCCCACCCTGGAGATTCGCCCCGAAGTGGGACTCGAGCGCGCGACGCAGGACGTGCTGGGAGCGATCCGACGCGCGCTGGAGACTCCAGCGCCACCCGCCAATGGAGGGACATAGATGAAGCTGATCGGAGTCGGGCTGCCCCGCACCGCCACGCTGACCCAGAAGGTCGCACTGGAGATGCTCGGGATCGGCCCCTGCTACCACATGGTGAACGTGCTCGCCGACCTGAAGCTGATCGAGCTGTGGCGCGACGCACTCGAGGGCAGGCCGGACTGGGAGCGGATCTTCGCCGGCTTTCAGTCGACCGTGGACTGGCCCGGCGGCTTCTTCTACAAGGACCTGATCGAGGCGTACCCGGAGGCCAAGGTGTTGCTCAGCGTGCGCGATCCCGCGGCGTGGGAGCGCAGCATGCGCGAGACCGTGTGGGGAGTCATCCACGGCGACACGCTGATGTGTCACCTCTCCCTCGCGCGCGCCGCGGTCGATCCCCAGTGGCGAAGCTTCATCGAGTTGCTGAAGGCCTTGCTGTGGGAGGGAAGCGGAACGTTGGCCGAACGCCACGCCGAGCGCGACGGCCTGATCGAGGCGATGCACCGTCACACCGAGGAGGTCAGGCGCGCCGTGCCCGCAGAACGCCTGCTGGTCTGGAACGTGACCGAGGGGTGGGAGCCGCTGTGCGAGTTCCTGCAGGTCGAGGTTCCAGCTGTGCCGATGCCCCACGTCAACGACAGCCGGGAGTTCGGCGAGCGCGTGATCGAGATGGCGATGGGCACGCTGACGCAGTGGTGGGCGGCGCAGCGGGCCTAGGGATCCAGGCCCGTCGAGCCCGACGTGGCCGGCACTGACCGAACCGATTCGTACTGGCGCTCAGCGCCCGAGCCGTTGCGCCTGCGCGTAGCTGATCGTCTGGGCCGCGGGCGGCGCGGTCACGTGAACCGGCGCGTTGATGGCCTGAAAGTCCTGCACGGTCACGACCTGGCCCTCAGAGCGCGTGTCCAGCGAGGTGACCACTCGGACCGGTTGAGAGGCGGGCGTGACGTAGGTGCTCACGACCTCACTCGAGGCGCCGACCCGAGCCATCGCGGCCTTCAGCTGGGCGGTGAGATCGCTCGAGAGTCCGACGGACGGTAGATGCGCAGCGTCGAACGAGCCCCGGAAGCCGAGCACGGAGATTCCGTTCACCTTGGTCGCGCCGAGCGGCTGGAACTTGTTCGCGACCGCGAGCAGGCGCAGGTTCCTGCTCGGATCGAGGTTCTTGGCCTCGTTCAAGAGTTGGCTCAGATTGATGCCGATCGCCGCGCCGGCCGAGGCCAGGCTGGCCGACAGCCAGGGCCGGCCACCGTCGCGGCTGGCGATCCCCGGCAGCTCGGCGTACACCGTCGTGCCGATGATCCGCTCGTGCACGACGCCGCCCGCCACTGTTTGGGTGATCTCGGCCAGCAGCCGGGGGCGAACTTGCATCGAAGCCGAGGCGGTGGCTCGGACGGGCGAGCTGCCCGAGCCCACGCAGGTGCGCTCGGTGAATGCGAACGAGGTGAAGCGGCTCGAGTGCAGGCTCCCAAGCAGCGTCTTCAGGCTCGGCGTGCCCGCGGTTGACCCCGACGGGGTCGCCGCCGCCGCCGCGGCGGCGCACGGCGAGGCGGCCGGCTTGGCGGACGGCGGAGAGCTGGCCGATTGACCCGTGCTCGCCGGCGACTGGGTAGTGGCGCCATGGCTCGCGGTCGAGCTGTGGGTGCTGCCGCCACCGCAGGCCGACACGGTGAGCGCGAGCACGGTCGACATCGCGATCATCGCGCACGCTCGCCGCCCGGCCGAGCTTCGATGTCCCGTCTCGACGGGCGCTGCTGGAGCGTGTCCCCTCACGACGGGCAATCCTAGAGCGTTCCCACGATCGCGACCGGCGGGTGCTTAAGGCCCCACGACGTGGAGTCGCGCAGACCCCAAACCGCCGGCGTAAGCCGGCCTTAAATAGAATCGACCGTCGTGCCCTCTCACGACGTCCTGATCATCGGCGCCGGGCTGGCCGGCCAGCGGGCCGCGCTGGCCGCTGCGCGGGCCGGGGCGTCAGTCGCGATCATCTCGAAGGTCCACCCCGTCCGTTCGCATTCGGTCGCCGCGGCCGGTGGGATCAACGCCGCGCTGAACCCGGAGGACAGCTGGGAGTCCCACGCGTTCGACACGATCAAGGGCTCTGACTACCTGGCCGATCAGGACGCGGTCGAGATCATGTGCCGGGAGGCGCCCGAGGAGGTCCTGCACCTCGAGCACATCGGGGTCACCTTCCATCGCTCGGAGACCGGCACGCTCGGCACGCGCGCGTTCGGCGGCGCTTCGGCGGCGCGCACCTACTACGTCGCCGACATCACCGGCCAGGCGATCCTCCACGTCCTCTACGAGCAGCTGATGAAGCACCACGAGCAGCTCGACCGCTACGAGGAGTGGTTCACGACCGACCTGCTCCAGGACGAGTCCGGGCGCTGCACCGGGGCGATCTGCCGCAACCTCCGTGACGGCCGGCTCGAGGTGTTCAACGCGAAGGCGACGATCCTCGCGTCGGGCGGAGCCGGCCAGGCGTACAAGCCGACGACCAACGGGCTGATCGTGACCGGCGACGGAATCGCGCAGGCGTATCGGATCGGGGCCAAGCTGATGGACATGGAGATGGTCCAGTACCACCCCACGACGCTGGCCGGGAATGGACTGCTGATTACCGAGGGTGCTCGGGGCGAGGGCGCCTGGCTGCTCAACGCCGAAGGAGAGCGGTTCATGGAGCGATACGCGCCGAACAAGCTCGAGCTGGCCTCGCGCGACGTCGTCTCGCGCGCCGAGCAGACCGAGATCAACGAGGGCCGGGGGTTCCCGGACGGCACGGTGGCGCTCGATATCACCAAGGTCCCGCGGCGGCGCACGCTCGAGGCGCTGCGTGAGATCGTCAACATCGGACGGGACTTCGCCGGGGTCGACATCACCCGCGAGCCGATCCACATTCTCCCCGGCCAGCACTACATCATGGGCGGCATCAAGGCCGACACCGACGGCCAGACGACGATCCCGGGACTGTACGCCGTGGGAGAATGTGCATGCCTCTCTGTCCATGGCGGTAACCGCTTGGGCGCCAACTCGCTGCTCGACACGCTGATCTTCGGCCGCCGCGCGGGCGAGCACGCCGTCGAGCGTGCGCTGCACATGACGATGCCATCCACGCCGTCCTCGCGGGCCAGCGACACCGAGCGCCAGATCGCGGCGATCATCCAGCGCGAGTCCGGGGGCCGGCGCGTGGCGGCGATCAAGGACGAGCTCGGACGAGCGATGAACGAGCATTGCGCCGTGTTCCGCGACGCCGACGGGCTGGCCAAGGCGCACGAGATCATCCGTCGACTCGCCGAACAGGCGCCGAAGGCGTCGATCGACGACCGCGGTCAGATCTTCAACCAGGACGTGATCGGGGCGATCGAGCTCTCCTATATGCTCGATGTGGCCGAGACGATCGTCGTCGCCGCGCAGGAGCGCACCGAATCGCGCGGTGCCCAGTTCCGTACCGACTTCCCGGAGCGCAACGACGGCGAATGGCTCAAGCACGTCGACATCTCAGCGAACGGTGCCGACGTGCCGAAAGTGAGCTATTCGCCGGTGACGATCACCCGCTGGGAACCTCAGGAAAGGACCTACTAGTGCCCGCCTACACGCTGCGGATCCGCCGCTTTGACCCCCAGTCGGGGGAGGCCGCCCGCTGGGAGGATCACTCAGTGCAGATGCGCGGGCGCAACTCGGTGCTCGACGCGATCCTCGCGGTCAAGGGCGAGATCGACGGATCGATCGGGATCCGCTGCTCCTGCCAGCAGGGCATCTGCGGCTCGTGCGGCGTGCGAATGAACGGCAAGCCCGGGCTCGCGTGCAACACGCACCTCGAGGAGGCGGCGAAACGCGACTACGGGGCGGGATGGAACCCTCGCCCCGCGGACGAGGAGGCGGACGCGGCCGGGGCCGCCGGGGCGTCGGATTCAGACAGGGAGGCGGCGTCGGATGGCGAGGCGTCGGCGGATGGCGAGGCGGGGCCGGTCATCACGGTGGAGCCGATGGGCAACATGCCGGTGATCCGTGACCTGATCGTCGACATGGACGCGGTCCACTGGAAGAAGATCCAGCGGGTAACGCCCTGGCTGATCAACCAGGAGCCGGTTCCCGAGCGTGAGTACATCGTCCCGCACGAGAACATGGTCGACGTCACACAGACGATGGCGTGCATCCAGTGTGGCGCGTGCGTGTCGGACTGCCTCTCGATGGAGGTCGACCCGCTGTTCATGGGCCCGGCGGCGCTGGCCAAGGCCTACCGGTTCGTCGGCGACCCCCGCGATGCAGAACAGCACGCACGACTTGACGATCTGTCTCAGGACGAGCACGGGATCTACGACTGCACCCACTGCTTCAACTGCATCGACGCCTGCCCCAAGGGCGTCAATCCGATGGGGCAGATCATGCGCCTGCGCCGTATCGCGGGGTCTGACCAGAAGATCGAGGATCGCAACAACGGCTCTCGCCACGAGCACGCGTTCGTCAAGAACATCCGCAAGAACGGGTTGCTGCACGAGGCGGACCTGGTCCCGGACTCCTACGGCGGCAAGTTCCATCCCCGCGCCGCGCCCGAGCTGATCGGCTCGCTGCCGACCGTCGCGACGGCGCTCGCGCGGGGGAAGATGACCCCCGGAAAGGTGCTCGGCCACCCCCACAAGGCGCCGCCAGAGGTCAAGCGGATCTTCGACGAGGTCGAGGGCCGCGATTCACGGCGGGAGCTGAACCTCTACGTCACCGGATACGAGGAGACCGAGTCGCCGCCCGCGCCCCCCAAGGCCGACGCGCGTCCCGGGGCAGATACACCCGCCAAGGCAGACGCACCACCCCCCAAGGCGGAACCGCGTCCCAAGGCAGACGCACCCCCCAAGGCGGAACCGCGTCCCAAGGCAGATGCACCCGCCAAGGCGGACGCACCCTCGAAAACGGACGCACTCCCCAAGGCGGACGCGCGTCCCAAGGCCGACACACCCGCCAGGGCAGACTCACCCCCCGACCCGGACAGACCCCCCAAGCCGCACGCACCTCCCAGGTCGGCGCGGTCGAGCAAGGGCAGGCGCCGATGAAGGTCGCCTACTGGCCGGGGTGCGTGAGCCGCGGGTTCACGCCGGAGCTGCACGGATCGATGGCCAAGGTCGCGCCGCTGCTCGACCTCGAGCTGATCGAGCTCGATCGCGCCGCGTGCTGCGGGGCGGGCGTGCTCGCCGAGCACAACCAGGAACTGGCCGACACGCTGAACGGGCGCACGTTCGCGCTCGCGCAGCAGACCGACGGGGAGCTGATGATGAACATCTGCTCGACCTGTCAGGGGGCGCAGTCCGAGTGCCAGGAACGCCTCGACGCCAACACCGAGTACCGCGAGCAGATCAACGCGACGCTCTCCGACGAGGGCCTGCGCTACGAGAAGGGCCTGACGAACAAGAACTTCCTCTGGCTGCTGGTGGAGGAGATCGGACTGGACGCGCTGGCGGCCAAGGTGACGCGCCCGCTGACCGACCTGCGCGTGGGTCCGTTCTACGGCTGCTACATCGTGCGTCCCGTGAACCGCCTCCAGATCGACGCCGAGCGTCCCCGCGACCGCTACCTGCACATGGTGATCGAGGTGCTCGGCGGCACGGTGATCGACTACGCGGGGGTCTACAAGTGCTGCGGGTTCCCGATCGTGACGATGAACAAGTCGGCGTCATTGGGGATGGCGGGCCGCCACCTCGGCGACGCGATCGACGCCGAGGCCGACTGCCTCGTGGTCCCCTGTCCCCTGTGTCACCTCAACCTCGATCTCCAGCAGCCCGCGGCCGCGAAAGTGGCCGGGCGCGATCTCGGGATGCCAGTGCTGCACCTGCCCCAGCTGGTCGGGCTGGCGCTCGGCCTCTCGCCGAAGGAGCTCGGGATGAGCAAGCACGTCGTGCGCCCGAGCTCGGTGATCGACTGGTCGACGTCGGTGGTGGCGGAGGCGGGGGCGTAGGAGCGGGAGGGAGGGCAAATGGCGGGACACGTCGCACCCGAGATGCTGTCGATGGGCACGAGCCGACGTTCAGAAAGCCCTCGGGCGAAGGCCGCAAGCGGGAGGGTTGGGAGCGATCGCGATGGGGGCGAAGGGACCGTGCTCGGGTTGTCAGCCGGCGAGTTGGTACACGTGTCATACACGTTACGTGTATCCTACGTGTATATCGAAGGTTCGGTCGAACATCGAGATTGAAGAGAGCTATGTCGAGGCGATCAGGAATCGTTACGGCGTGAGGACCAAGACAGAGGCGGTCGACTTGGCCCTCCGCCACCTCGCGGTTCAGCCGATGACGCGCGCGGAGGCGCTGGCCATGGAAGGCGCGCGGGCGATGGTCAACGTTCCGGCTGACCAGCCGCCGCGGACCGGGTGATTCTCGCCGACACCTCGGCGTGGGTGGAATTCGACCGCGCGACCGGCAGCCAGGTGCATCGGCGCCTATCGCAGCTGATCGGATCCGGCGAGCAACTTGCAACCAGCGAGCCGGTCGTGATGGAGGTGATCTCCGGTGCGCGGGACGACAGGCGTGAGCGCGAGCTCCGTCGATTACTCATGCGCTTCAGATTGCTGCGCATCGATGCCGCCGTCGACTTCGATGGCGCTGCGCGAATCTACCGGCGCTGCCGCTCCGCGGGAGTGACGCCGCGCGGCATGATCGACTGCATGATCGCGTCGGTGGCCCAGCGTTCCAAGGCCGCGATCCTCGCGCACGACATCGATCTCGTCCGCGTGGCCGGCGTAATGGGGATCGATCTCGACGGGGCGTCGCTAAAGGTGTAGCGGCTCACCGTCGCTCACGGGGCGCCAATAGCTTCTCCAGCGGGGCTCCGCTCGCCTGCGCGTAGAGAAAGCCCGTCAGCGGCGCTCGAGGTTCCGCCGGTTGCGCTGGTAGCGTCGCGATCGTGCCGGGACCAGCACGCAATCGT
The DNA here is from genome assembly GCA_050996975.1 of Solirubrobacteraceae bacterium. GTDB lineage: Bacteria > Actinomycetota > Thermoleophilia > Solirubrobacterales > Solirubrobacteraceae > Palsa-465. The sequence continues at coordinate 31,476 of JBPCRJ010000173.1, forward strand.
CCGTGTCCGTGCGGGAGCGGGCTGAAGTACAAGAAGTGCTGCGGTCGGGGTGAGGCGCGTCCGCGTGGCGGCGTGCTGAAGCCGCGCTACAGCCAGGGCGCCGAGCGCGATCCTGCGTATTGGCGCGCGCTGAAGGCGGCGCGCAACCGCTTCGCGGTACCTGGTGTGGCGTGGGAGGACCCGCGCACGGTCGCTGCCCTGCTTGGTTTCCCGCAACGCCCCACGGTGACGTTACGCCGTCCGCCCGACGATGCCGATTTCGACTCCCTGATCGCCGCGCTGGAGCGCGCGGCTGACGGCGGTGCAGCGAACGTGTGGCTACGCGCCGGCGAGCACGGCCCGGAGCTAGTGTTCGCCTATCCATTTGACCCCGAGTTGACCGCGGCGATCAAGCGGCTTCCGCGGAGACGCTTCGACTACACGGAACGGGTCTGGATTGTCCCGACCAAGCCGACGCTGGCGGCGACGGTTCAGCAGCTGCTCGATGATCACCCGTGGCTGTCGAGAAGCGACGAGGTCGAGGAGTGGCTCGATGCGCATGTGGGCCTATGGACGGGTTGCGCAAGCATGGCGGAGCGAGACAGAGAGCCCGCGCTGATTGTCCATTCGCATTCGGGCGAGACGCCCGCGGAGATTGTTGCGAGCGCGACCGGGCGGGGTCAGGACCTGCTGTTCCTGTCCTGCGACGCCGACAGCGCAGCCATGCTTCGCGAGCGCCCCGGGCTCAACCCTGATGGTCCAGCCCTGGCGGCGCTGGCGGCGCTGGCGGCCGGCGGTCGTCCCTTGGGCGCCACGTTGACCCTGGCTCGAGACGAGGAACGGGAGCCGCGCTTCGAGCTGCGGACCGATTGGTTGTTCAGTGCGGCCAACGCTTTCCGCGCGCTGCCCGAGGCCGCGATCGTCGGCGAGCGGGGAGAGCGCTGCCTGTTTGAAGTGCAGCGCGACGTGCTCGGCGTGCCCGCCGACCCGGCGCTCGCCGGTGAGCTCCGTCAGCTCCTTGACCGGTTTCCGGATCTGCGACCCGATCGCGACGCGACGCGATGCTTGCACAGGCTCGAGGCCGAGCGCGCCCGCGCCGAAGCGACGATCGCGCTGTCGCTCGCCCATGACGCCGAGCTCGAAGTCGATGGTCTTGGTGGCGAGTTGCAGCCCTTCCAGCGCGCTGGGGTGAAATACGCGCTCGCACAACGCCGGACTTTCCTGGCCGACGAGCAGGGTCTCGGCAAGACGATCGAGGCGCTCGCCGCGCTTCACCTCGACAGCGCGTTTCCGGCTGCCGTGATCTGCCCAGCGAGCATGAAGCTGGTCTGGCGCCAGGAGTGCGCGCGCTGGCTGCCTGGACGCAGCGTCGCGGTTGTCGAGGGGCGTTCGATCGAGGGCTGGGAGCGAGGGGGGGCGGGGACGGCCGATCTCGTGATTTGCAACTACGACATCGTCGAGGCGCATGCCGGACGGCTCGCCGACCGGGGCCTGCGCGCCGCGGTGTTCGACGAGTCGCACTACTGCAAGGACCCGCGGCGAAAGCGCACCCAGTCGGCGATCGGGTTGGCGGAGCAGGTCGCCGACGACGGCCTGCGCCTCGCGCTCACCGGCACGCCAATCATGAACCGTCCGAAGGACGTGGTCGCCCAACTGCGGCTGATCGGTCGGCTCGGCGACTTCGGCAGCGGCGCCGGTCTCGGCCGCCGCTTCCGGGGGCCGCAGGCGCTCGAACGGCTGCACTGGCACCTGCGCGCCCACTGCTACGTACGCCGGACCAAGGCTGACGTACTGCCCCAGTTGCCGCCGAAGCGCCTCGCTACGATTCCGCTCGAGATCGACAACGCGAGCGAGTACCGACTCGCTGAGGAGGACGTGATCGCCTGGCTGCGCACGCTTCCGCTTGACCTGCGCACGCTCGAGGCACGGGTCGCGGCCGCCCTCCGAGCCGAGCAGCTCGCCCGGCTGAACTACCTGCGCCGCCTCGCCGCGCGCGGCAAGCTGCGCACGGCGCTCGCCTGGATCGCGGATTTCACCACCTCCGGCGAACCTCTCGTCGTCTTCGCCCACCACCGCGAGCTGCAAGCGGCGCTGCTCGAGCGCTTCGGAGATGCCGCGCACGTGCTCGGCGACGACAATACCGCCGCACGCGCGGCAGCGATCGAAGAGTTCCAGCGCCCCGACGGACCAACGCTGATCGTATGCTCGCTACAGGCGGGCTCGCAGGGAATCACTCTCACCCGCGCCTCCAACGTCGCGTTCCTGGAGCTCGACTGGACCCCGGCGCGCCATGACCAGGCGGAGGACCGCTGTCACCGTATCGGCCAAAGCGACGCCGTCACCGCTTACTACCTGCTTGCGCCCGCCACGATCGACGAGCACATGGCCGGCGTTCTGCACCGTAAGCGCGGCGTGATCGGAGCCGTCACCGACGGGCGCGACCCGGCCGGCGGGAGCACACTTGACGAGGTCGTGGGCGCGCTGCGCGAACGATCGACCGAGACGGGGTTCCAAGCCGCCGCATGACGCGGTCGCCCCGCCGCATGACGCGATCGCTGAGTTTGGATCATAGAGCGAAATGGGTTTGCGGAGTTCGCAACGGTCAAGCTCAAGCCCCAAACCCCATTGCTGATGGTAACATTTGGGCATGCGAGCAACCATTGATAAGGCGGGACGGTTGGTTATCCCCAAGCAGTTACGCGATCGCGTCGGGCTGGCGCCCGGCGAGGTCGAAGTGAGCGCTGAAGGCACCGGCTTGCGCATCGAACCGCTAGCCACCGAATCCGTCGAGCAGCACGACGGACGACTTGTGATCCCCACCGGCGGCGCAGCGATCGACGACGATCTCGTCAGGTTGCTTCGCGATGCCGGCCAGCGCTAGACGCAGGGAATGAGCCTTCTGGTCGATACGAGCGTCGCCGTGGCGCTCACCGTCGCCGACCACGAACAGCACGAGACGACGGTGCGGGCCCTGAGCGATCACCAGCTCGGCCTCGCGGGACACGCCGCATTCGAGACCTTCTCCGTCCTCACGCGTCTGCCATTTCCGGTGCGCCGAACGCCGGCCACGGTCGCGCGCCTGCTCGCGGCGGGCTTCCCCCACAGCAGATTCCTCGGCGCCCAAGCGGCAGCAGCCCTGCTCGACGAGCTTCACCAGCTGGGTATCGCCGGCGGCGCGGTCTACGACGCGCTCGTCGGCGCCTGCGCCAGGGAGCATGGCCTCACGCTCGCAACGCGCGACCGGCGCGCGCGCGATACCTACCGCGCGCTCGACGTGAAGGTCAAGCTGGTGTCATGACCCGGCTGCGGATTCTTGCGGCTGCGGTGACTGGCGCAATCATGTGCGCATGACGAAAGTCGACGAGCGTGCGGTGGTGCCGCCGGTGGACCATGCCGCACGCGTGCGGCTGGCCGCCGCACTCGACGTACCCGGCGTCGTCTCGGCGCTGCTGTACGGATCCCAGGCGACGGGGAAGGTTGGCCTACTGTCGGATGTCGACGTCGCGGTATGGCTAGATCCCGAGATGACCTCGCCCGCGCGCTACCACCTCCAGCTGCGGCTGATGGTCCTGGCATCCGAGGCATTACGCACCGACGAAGTACAGGTCGTGATCCTCGACGATGCCACCCCCCTCTTGCGCCATCGGGCGATACGAGACGGAGTACGGCTCCTCGACAGGGATCCGCGCGCGCGAATCCGGCTCGAGACCAGAGCGCTGCTCGAGTACCTGGACACCGCACCGCTGCGGGCAGTGCTCGCGGCGGGCCTCAAGCGCCGGATCGAGGAGGGGCGCTTTGGTCGACGGTGAAAGCGTGCGGGCTCGGCTCGCGCGGCTCGAAGAGCTGATCGAGTCGCTGGAAGATGTTCGAGCAGAGGGACTCTCTACCTACCTCGCCGACAAGCGGCTGCGCGGTAGCACAGAGCGATGGCTTCAGCTCGCAGAGCAGGTGTGCATCGACGTCGGAGCGCACATGGTGAGCGATCTCTCGACACGTACCCCGAGCGACTATGCCGGCATCTTCAAATCGCTCGCCGACGCAGGCCATCTTGATCGCGAGCTAGCCAGCCCCCTCGCGCAAGCGGCACGGCAGCGAAATCTGCTGGTCCACGATTATGTGGTCGTTGACGACCAGAAGGTGTTCGAGAGCCTGGAGCATCTGGACGATCTCCGCGCGTTCGCTAGCGAGGTGCAGCGACTCCTCGACGCACCGGAGACCCCGCACGGCGCGGAGTGAGTCCGCGCGCGAGGAGCAGCTCAGCGATCTGAATCGCGTTCGTGGCCGCTCCCTTGCGCAGGTTGTCGCCGACCACCCAGAGGTGGAGCGTGCGCGGATTGGAGTCGTCGCGGCGGATCCGGCCGACGAGCACCTCGTCGCGCCCGGACGCCTCGGAGGCCAGCGGATAGCGTCCCGCGGCCGGGTCGTCCACGACGAGCACGCCGGGAGCGCGAGCGAGCAGCTGCCGGCAATCCTCCGGGCTCAGCTCGTCACGCGTCTGCACGTTCAGGGCCTCGGAGTGGCAGTTGATGACCGGAACCCGGGCGCAGGTGGCGGTGATGCGCAGCTCGGGTAGACCGAGGATCTTGCGGCTCTCGGCGATCACCTTGCGCTCCTCAGTGGTGTAGTCGTCCCCGTCCTTGAACGTCTCCACCTGGGGCAGCACGTTGAAGGCGATCCGGTGCGGATAGACCTCCGGTGCGGGCGGCTCGATCTCGTGGAGGATCGCCTCCGCCTGGTCCTTCAGCTCCTCGACGGCGCGCGCGCCCGTCCCGGAGACCGACTGATACGAGCTGAACACGATCCGCTCCAGGCCGGCCGCGTCGTGAATCGGCTTCAGCACGACGAGCGCCTGCATCGCCGAGCAGTTCGGATTGGCGATGATCCCCTGGTGGCGCGCGATCGCCTCGGGATTGACCTCCGCCACCACGAGTGGAACATCGGGCTTCATCCGCCAGTAGGAGGAGTTGTCCACGACGACCGTCCCGCGCTGGGCGAAGCGCGGCGCCCACTCCCTCGAGACTCCGGATCCAGCGGAGAACAGGGCCAGGTCAAAGCCGTCGATGTCCTGCACGGTGGTGAGGGCCCTGACGGTCAAGCCCTCGATCTCGCGTCCGGCGGACCGTTCGGAGGCGAACGCGACGATCTCCTCAGCGGGAAACTTCCGCTCGCGCAGGAGTCCGAGCATCGTCGTGCCGACGGCGCCGCTCGCGCCGACGACCGCGAGCCGCGTCACGTCGGACCTCCGTCCACCTCTGCCAACGATTGCGGACCCCAGACCGCCACCTGCCTCACCTCGGACCTCCGTCGGGCTCGATTCCGCCCGACCCGAGGTCGAACGCGCTATGCAGCGACTGGACCGCGCGAGGCACGCAGTCCGAGCGGATCACGCACGAGATCTTGATCGGCGAGGTCGAGATCATCTCGATGTTGATCCCCTCGCCGGCGAGCGTCTTGAACACCTTCGCCGCGACGCCGGGATGGGAGCGCATGCCGGCACCGACGATCGCCACCTTGCCGATCCGGCGATCTGTGTCCACGCGGGCGATCCCCAGCTCGCGCGCGATCGGCTCCAGCGCGCGCTCGGCCGCGACGATGTCCTCCTCCGGAAGGGTGAAGGAGACCTCGGCGGCGCGGCCCTCCTGCAGCGGCTCGTTCTGAATGATCGTGTCGACGTTGCAGCCGGCGTCGGCTAGCGCGCCGAAGATCGCGGCGGCGGCGCCCGGCCGGTCCGGTACGCCGAGCAGCGTGATCCGGGCCTCGTCGGCAGCGTGCGTCACGGCTGTGATCAGGGGATGCTCCATTGTTTCCTGCTCTCCGAGCACAAAGGTACCCGGCCCCGGCTCAAAGCTCGATCGACAGTGGATCCGCACCCCATGGTTGCGGGCATACTCCACCGCACGGAGCTGGAGGACCTTGGCGCCGGACGCCGACATCTCGAGCATCTCCTCGAAGCTGACCACGGGCAGGCGACGGGCGCCCGGCACGATCCGCGGGTCGGCGCTGAACACGCCGGAGACGTCGGTGTAGATCTCGCACACCTCAGCGTCGATCGCCGCGGCGACGGCGACGGCGGTCGTATCGGATCCACCCCGGCCGAGCGTGGTCACGTCGTGGCTGGTCGAGACGCCCTGAAAGCCCGCGACGAGCACGATCTGATCCTCGCCGAGGGCCGCTCGGATGCGATCGGCGCGCACATCGAGGATCCTTGCCTTCGTGTGTGAGGTATCGGTGACGATCCCGGCCTGGGATCCGGTGAGCGAGATCGCGCGGTGGCCGAGGTCGTTGATCGCCATCGCGCACAGCGCGCACGAGATCCGCTCGCCGGTCGAGAGCAGCATGTCCAGCTCGCGACGATCGGGGACGGGCGAGACCTCCTGCGCCATCGCGATCAGCTCGTCGGTCGTCTTACCGCGCGCTGAGAGCACCGCAACCACGCGCCGGCCGGCTTCACGCTGCGCGACGATCCGGCGCGCCGCGCCCTTGATCCGCTCGGCGTCGGCGATCGAGCTGCCGCCGAACTTCATCACGATGGTGGGGGGCGCCGCTCGGTGGCGTGCGCCGGTGGGGAGCGGAACGCTGGCGGGATCCGGCGCGGCGGCCGGATTTCGGACGCTGACGGGATCCGGCGTGACGTCGGAGCCTGGTACGCGGGCGGGGAATGGCACGGTGAGGGAGGTTAGGGGGTGAGGCGCGAGCATCCGCGGGCAAGGGCCGCGATTCGCCGCCGCCGCCTGACCGCGGCGGGGGGCTTGACCGCGCTCGTGCTCCTGATCGTCGTCGTGGTCTCGGCCGGCTCCGGCGGAGGCGGCCCGAAGTACCAGCTCGGCGGCCCCGGCAGTGCTTCGGTGCTCGCGCCGCAACGGGCGGCGCGCGCGGCGGGTGCCACAAGCCGGGGCGCGACGTTCAGACCCGCCCGGGCGGCGATCTCGTTGGCCGCCGCGCTGCCGCTGGAGCGCCAGGTCGCACAGCTGTTCCTCGTCACGGTCAACGGGACCTCGCCGGCGACGGTGGGAGCGCTCGGCCCCAGCGACTGGGGCGGCGTCGTGTTCGACGCCTCGAACTTCCGTGATGGCTCTCAGCTCGCGGGGCTTGTCGCCGGCGTGGCCGCGTCGCGGCGCCCTCCGGGCCACGTCCCGACGCTGCTTGCCGCCCCCCAGCCCGGGGGCGCGGGTACAGCCTTCCCAGGCCTTCCACCAGAGGCCGAGCCGCTCGTCGGGGCTTCGGGCCAAGCGAGCGTCGCGCGCGCTCAGGCCGCGCTGGCGGGGAAACGGCTGCGCGCGCTGGGACTCAACATGAACCTGGCGCCGCTGGCTGACGTCGACACCCCCGGCGGACCGCTCAGCGGACGGCTGTTCAGCTCCGACCCGGCGGCGGTCGCGAACCTCAGCCGCGCCGCGATGCGCGGCTACGCGTCGGTCGGTTTGATCTCCGCGGTCGGCCATTTTCCCGGCACTGGTGGGGCGTCGGCAGACCCCGACCAGATGGGCGCCACGGTCGGAGGCTCGCTCGATCAACTGCGTTCGCGTGACCTGATCCCGTTTGCCGCCCTCGCGCCGAGCGCGCCGGTGATCGTGATGGCCAACGCGGCGTACACAGCCTTCGACGGGGTCACGCCGGCCGGCTTGCTGCCGCGCGCCGTCGAGCTGCTGCGCCGCGATTACGACTTCCAGGGCGTGGTGATGAGCGACGATCTCGACGCCGCCCTGCAGGCGACCGGCGGCGACGCGGGGAGCGCGGCGCTCGCGGCGTTGCGCGCCGGGGACGACCTGCTCTACGTCTCCGGCCCATCGAACGAGCGCCAGGCGGCCTACGCGGCCGTGCTCGCGGCAGCGCACTCGAGCGCCGCCATCCGGACGCGGATCCGAGACGCGCTGCTGCAGGTGCTTTCGTTGAAGACGCGGTACGGGCTCCTGCGGTGAAACGGAGCCAGGCATCACATTGACAGCCGACTCAGCCGCTGCTATAAGTTTGGTCGTCTAGCCATTAGAGGGCTTGAGGGTCTTGCCTTGCTCGCTTTGGTAGGGAAGCGGCCATACAGGCGGGCCGCGATCGCGAATCAGTGCCGCGTGGGTGGCACAGGCAAGGGTGGTTATATGTATCAGATGAAACTAGGGTTGAAAGTCGCTGTCGTATCGCTTTCTTTGGTCGGTGGGGTCATGGGAGTGGGGGCCGCGACGGCCTTCGCCCAGCCAACGGTGCCCCCGCAGCCAACGGTGCCCCCGCAGCCAACGGTGGGGCCGGTGCGCGCGGGAACGTTCACGTGTCGGGCGAGCGCGCTGCGGCTGGGGCCCGCGCTGCTGGGCACCACGATTGAGCCCGCGATCGCCAACGCGCAGGACACTCCCTGCGTCACGGACTCGACCTCGTTCCCGGGGGGGACCCTTTCCTCGCTAAGTGGCACCACCAACCCGCTGCTCAGCTTGGTCAGCAACACCCTGAACTCCCTTGGCCTTGGCGCTACCCTGAGCAACCTGGGCCTTGGCAGCCTCGTCGGCGGTACCACCGGGACTGGGCTCCTCAGTGGGTTGAGCGTGGGGCTGTTGAACGCGTCGACCACGAACAACACGCCTAGCACGACGCCGGCGGCGGGAGACAGCGCGAGCGCGCACTCCAGCGTTGCAAGCCTGACGCTCGGCACGCTCAATGTTGGCGCACTCCAGTCGAGCGCAACGGTGACGTGCACGGCCTCTGGCAATGGCACCCTGACGCCGACGTTCACGAGCAGCTCTAACGTCGCCAGCGTGAGCGGCACGTCGTTGACGATCGCAGGCGTCACGGTTACGTTGCCCAGTCCGATCCTCGACGTAACGGGACCGCTCACCGTGACGGTGGGTGGCCAACTGTTGACGGTCTTCCTCAACCGGGATATAACGACCGCCAACAGCGTGACTCGGCGCGCGCTGGAGATCGATCTCGGCGGTCAAGTGCTGCTGGTCGCGGGCGAATCGACGGCCGACTTCACGGGCAACCCCTGCTCGACGGCATAAGCGATTGATGCTGGACTGAGGCGAGAAGCTCGCCTTTAGATTTCGGGGGCCGGCTTTGAAGCCGGCCCCCGATTTGCGTTCGGGGTCGGGATGGGAACGCTGCCCGCTTCGCCCCTAGGCTGACTGAAAACATCCGGCTCCCGCAATCCTCAGCCGGCCCGGGCTGAGGTCACGTCAGAACGGGGCGGGCCCCATCGCCTCGCCTTGCCAGCTGTGGTAGCCTGGCTTTGGGCTCGGTAGGGAGCAGCAGGTTGCCAACATAAATATATGCTAGGGAGCGTCGAGAGAATGCGTGTTCGGAAGAGACCTGCTGGAGCGTCGGGTGTCGGGACGCGGTGGATGCGCGGGATGTCAGCGGTGATGGCGGTCGGGATGCTGCTCGCACTCGGGTGTGCAAGCGTTGCGAGCGCGGCCTCCAGCACTCCGGCTCCGGCGGCATCGAGCACCTCGACATCGCAGTCAAGTCCGCTGAGTTCGCTGGGATCACTCGTTTCGGCCCTCCTTGGCGGTCTTCTGGGCGATCACCCTGCGTCGCCGACGCCCACGCCCACGCCATCTCCCTCGCCAACGCCGACGCCGTCTCCCTCACCAACGCCAACGCCGACGCCGTCTCCCTCTCCGACGCCGTCATCGGTCCCCCAGTCCTTCTTTTCGGTCACCAACTACTCACCCAACCAGGCGGTGTACTCGGGCGATCTGGACCGCTTCAACACGAAGTGGTTCTCGGGGGTGTTCCAATCCGGGGAGGGCGCGATGCTTCAGCGGGGCTACCACTTCCTGCCGTCATTCGTGACTGGATA
>JBPCRJ010000046.1:0-3228 GCA_050996975.1 Solirubrobacteraceae bacterium
TCAGCGGGGAGCAGCGGCGGACGCAGGGGCCGGCTGGGGTGCGTCGCTCGTGCCCGCCCTCCAGCGAGGAGCACCGGACTGCCCGGCCGGCCCGCGGGCCGGCCGGGCAGGTCGTGGCGCAGAAGCCACCGCGGGTGCTATCACCTGCACCGATGGGCCCGCTAGCGATCCTGTACGACGTCCACGGCAACCTGCCCGCGCTTGACGCGGTGCTCGCCGACGCGTGCGGTGCCGGCGCGGCTCGCTTCCTGCTCGGCGGCGACTACGCCCTGTTCGGCCCCTGGCCGGCTGAGACCGTCGCCGCGCTGCGCGCCCTCACCAACTCGACGTGGATCCGGGGAAACGTCGATCGCTGGAGCGCCCATCCGCCAGAGGCGCCCGGCGACGAGCTCGTGCAGGACGCGATCGCCGCTTGCCGCGACGCCCTCTCGCCGCGACTGATCGACGAGCTGGGCGCCCTCCCGGAGCAGGTCGTACTCGATGGCACACGCTACTGCCACGCTTCGCCGATCTCGGATCTGCGCTCGTTTGCGCCGGATCAGTCCGACGAGGACGATGAGCTGCTCGGCGACACCCGCGAGCGCCGCGTCGTCTTCGGCCACACCCACGTCCAGTTTGTCCGCGGCGGCCCCGCCGGAGCCGAGCTCGTGAATCCAGGCAGCGTCGGGATGCCGTTCGACGGCGATCCGCGGGCCGCCTACGGGCTCTTGCACGACGACGGGCGACTCGAGCTCCGGCGCGTGGGCTACGACCACGGAGCGAGTGCCGCAGCGATGCGCCGGCGCTTCGGCGACGCCGCGTGGGTGCGACGCGGTGAGACGCGTCTCACCAGCGCACGAGCCTGACGTCCCGTACGTGGCTGGAGCGCGCACACCGCACCTGTGCTGAACTGCGGGCATGCGATTGTCCCGACGCCAGCGCCACGTCCCTCGATCTGGGCGTGGCGCAAGCTGGGGGGTGCTGCTCGCGGTTGCGGTGCTGCTCGGGGCTTCGGGCTGCGGCTCGAGCACCGCCGCCAACGCACCCGCAAGAACCGGCGTCAGCGGCCAGCCGGCCGCCGGGACCCCTGACCTGCGCTCTCACCCACAGGCGATCGAGCCCAGCGTTGGCGACACAGTGCCCTCATCCTCCGATCCAACACCGGTCGGGGACCCGAACGCCCACGCGATCTCGCTCGCCGAGGTCAGGCGGGAGCTGAAGATCGTCCAGGAGCTCAACTCGCTGGCCTCCGGGCAGGGGTTCGTGTTCCCGATCCAGCCGCTGTCGGTGGTGGCGCCTCCAAGCACGTGGTCGCCCGATCAGGGGGTCGACATCTCGACCCAGGGCGGGGCCTGCGGTCCTGCGGCGGTCGAGGTGGCGGTCACGAACGGCGTGATCGTGCAGGAGGGCGTGTCCGGCTTCGGTCCTGCGGCACCAGTGCTGCGCGTCGCGGGCGGTCCGCTCAACGGGCGCTACATCTACTACGGCCACGCGTTTCCCGCCCTCGTCCCGGTGGGCACGGTCGTGCGCGCTGGACAACCGATCGCCGAGGTCGGGTGCGGGATCGTCGGGATCTCGACCGGCCCACACATCGAGATCGGGATCAGCTCCGTCAACGGGCCCACCTGCTGTCCAGGGAACCAGCAGACCTCGCCCGCGATGCTGCGGCTGCTCGAGCGGCTGTACGCCAAATAGCCCGCGCTCCTTGGGCGCTGGCCAGCTCCGCCTGGGCCTCGGACAACGTCCCCAGACTCAGACCGCAGGGGCGGCGATCTTGCGCTCTCTGCGGGCGGGGTCGACGCGGACGACGTCCCATGCCAGCCCCAGCATCTCGAGCAGGCGAATCACGCCCGCCGAGGGATCGATCTGCCAGCGCCGCAGTCCGTGCCTGTAGGAGGTCGGAAACGCATGGTGGTTGTTGTGCCACGCCTCACCCCAGGTCGGAATCGCCAGCCAGGCCAGGTTGCGCGACTGATCGCCGGTCTCATATTCGCGGCGGCCGAAGAAGTGGCACAGAGAGTTGATGCTGAACGTCGCATGGTGCAACAGAAAGATCCGAGCCGCCCCGCCCCATAGCAAAGCGGTCAGCCCACCCAATACCGATCCGCTCAACGCCACTCCCAATCCGAACGCGGCGCCCAGCCCGGCGATCACCCAGAGCACAAACGTGCGATCCACGAATCGGATCAGCGGGTCGGCCAGCAGATCCTTTGCGTAGCGCTGCTCGTCCGCCACCTCCATATCGCTGAACACCCAGCCGATATGGGCGTGGGCAAGGCCGCGCAACGCGCCCGTCCATCCCGAGCCGTGGCCCACGTGCGGACTGTGCGGATCCCCCTCAAGATCTGAGAACTGATGGTGCTTACGGTGCGTCGCCACCCAGTCGATCACCGGGCCCTCGGCCGCGGCCGAGCCGAGCGCCGCGAACGCCGCTCGCAACCAGCGGTTGCACCTGAAGCTCCGATGGGTAAGCAGACGATGGAAGCCCACGGTGACGCCGCTGCCGATCGCCACATAGCACACCACCAAGACGAGGATGTCGCGCCAGTCAAACAGCTTTCCCGTCCACCCGAACCACATCCCGACCACGAGCACGATCGGCGGTACACCGGTCACCACCGCGCTCGCGAGCCGGTCCACGAACGGCATTGAAACGGCCCGCACGTCCGGCGCGGGATTACCGTCGGGAGCGACGTTCATCGTGCCTCCTGGAGTTTGGGAGGCCCCCCTCGACGCCGGCCTGCGCGCAAAACGCTCTCGCGCCCGCCTTCCTCGGGGAGTGGCCCGACGCCCCACGCTTCGCGACCCGTGGGCCGCGCCGCGCGGGCGCCTAGGGGGATCCTAGCGTCTATCGGGCGGGGAAGCCGCTCCCCCGGCGAAGCGGGGGAAGCGCTCCCCCGGGCGGGACTCAGCGCAGAACGGCTGCCTTAGCGGCGGCGAACTCCTCTTCACTGAGGATCCCCTGCCGGCGCAGTTCAGCGATCTGCACGAGCTCCGCCGAAACGGACGCCAACCCCACTGGCGGGGGTGCTGCCGCCGGCGCCGCGGCTGGAGCTGCGGCAGGTGCCGGAGCCGGCTCAGCAGCGGCCGGGGCTGCAGCGGGTTCAGGCGCAGCCGCGGGCATCGGGGTCGGGCCCGCGCCACGTCTGTAACTGATCATTCCGGCGGGCGGCTCGGCCGGTTCAGGCTCGGCCGGTGGGGGCGTCGGCGGGGGTCCACCCGCACGGCTGTAGCTGATCAGGCCCGGCG
>JBPCRJ010000057.1:0-3128 GCA_050996975.1 Solirubrobacteraceae bacterium
ATGTTCAGGTCGAGGCCTGCCACATGCGTCATCGTGAACAACATGTCGTCGACGGGGGCACGATAGGTCACGCGGGACCTCCTGAAGCACGAGCGTCCAGACTCTCAAGTCTTGACGCGGCAGGCAAGGCCAACGTACCGCACCCACAATGGCGACCGACATCATGCGGCAGACGCGACTCGAAGCAGCGACCGCGCAGACCATCGCCAGCGCCGGCGATCTGCTGCGGCGAGGCCGGCTCGTCGCCTTTCCCACCGAGACCGTCTACGGCCTGGGCGCCGACGCCACCTCCGACACGGCCGTCGCCGAGATCTTTGCCGCTAAGGCCCGGCCCTCGTTCAATCCCCTCATCGCGCATGTCGCCGACGCGCCGGCGGCCTTCGACCAGGGGGTCTTTTCACCGGCGGCGCGCCGCCTGGCGGAGGCATTCTGGCCCGGACCCCTGACGCTGGTCGTCCGCGCCGCAGCCCATGGTAGCGTGTCGCTGCTGGCGCGCGCCGGGCTCGACAGCGTCGCGCTTCGGGTGCCGGCCCACCCCGTGGCGCGCGCCCTGATCGCCGCCGCCGGCCGGCCGATCGCCGCCCCTTCGGCGAACCGCTCCGGCCGGGTCAGCCCGACCGCGGCCGAGCATGTCCTTCATGACCTCGACGGCCGCATCGACGTGGTGCTTGACGGGGGCACGACCACGGTCGGCATCGAATCGACCATCGTCTCGTGTCTCGGTCCCGACCCGATCCTGCTGCGGCCCGGCGGGCTGACGAGCGGCGCGATCGAGCACGTGCTGGGCCGCAGGCTCGCGCGAGCCCCGCGGTTCGACAACCGCGATGTCCACGCCCCGGGCATGCTGCCCAGCCATTATGCGCCGCGCGCCGCCCTGCGGCCGGGCGCGCGCGACATACGATCCGGCGAGGACGCGCTCGACTTCGGCGCGAGTTTCGCGTCGTGTCCGACGCTTGGCACGTCCCGCCTGGACCTGTCCCCCGCCGGCGACCTGACGCAGGCCGCGGCGAATCTCTTCCGATACCTGCGCGAACTCGACGCCGGCGGCGCGCCGGCCATCGCCGTGGCGGTGATCCCCTCGCAAGGCCTCGGCGAGGCCATCAACGATCGCCTGGCGCGCGCGGCGGCGCCGCGGGGCGCAGTCAACGGGTGAGAGCGCTCCGGCTCCGCGTGGTCTCGGGAGTCGGCAAGAGCACGGAGCGGAGGAGTCATGGCGCTGGACATCTACACGCTCGCCGGCTCGATCGGAGCGGGACTGATCATTGTCGCCTATTTCGCTTCGCAGCGCGGCTGGGTCGGTTCTCACGATCGCGGGTACCTGCTGGCGAATCTCGCCGGGGCGCTGCTGATCCTCGTCTCGCTCTGGGCGGAATGGAATCTCCCGTCGGCCGTCATCGAGTGCTTTTGGGCCGCGATCAGCGTTTACGGCCTGGTCACGAGCGCCGCTCGCAAGCGGCCGGGCTGAGATTTGTCGCGACGGCAGCCGGCCCGACCGGCCGCATCTGGCGAAACCCCTTGCCGGCTCGAGCTCTTGCCAACAGAATTGTCCGGCAGGACGGGCATGTTTGCGCATCGGCAGGTGCGGGCTTGCAGCGGGGTTGGGGGTTGATGGCTGGCAGCAAGACCTGGGATGATTTTCGGCTCGTAAAGGCCATTGCCGATGCGGGCTCGCTCGGCGGCGCGGCGGCGACGCTGGCCCTCAATCATTCGACCGTGTTCCGCCGCCTCGGCGCGCTGGAGGAGGCACTGGGCACGCGGCTGTTCGAGCGGGCGCGGCTCGGCTACGCGCCGACGGCGGCGGGCGAGGAGATGATCGCGCTCGCTACCCGGATGGCGGACGAGATCGTCGATTTCGAGCGCAAGGTCGCCGGGCAGGATGTCAAGCCTTCGGGCGAGTTGCGCGTCACCACGAACGATACGGTGCTGGTACATCTTCTCACGCCCGTGTTCGCGAGCTTCTGCAGAGCCTTTCCCGACATCCGCCTGGAGGTGATCGTCGCCAACCGGGAGCTCAACCTGTCGAATCGGGACGCCGACGTCGCCGTACGCGCCACCGATCGGCCTCCCGAGACGCTGGTCGGTCGGCGCATTGCCGAGATCGCCTGGGCACGCTACGCGCCGACGGGTTCGGCGCCGGCAGTGCCGCCGCCCGACGACCGCTCGGTCAGATGGGTCGGGTTCGGCGACGCGATGTCGGGCCTGCCCGCTGCGCATTGGCTGACGGAGCGCGTCGGCGCCGAGAGGATCGTATACCGGCTGGACACAGTGCTCGGCCTGGCCGAGGCGATCGCCGCCGGTATCGGCTACGGCTTCCTGCCGTGTCTGATCGGCGATCAGGCGCCCGGCGTCCGGCGGATCGGGGAACCAGTTCGCGACCTCGGCGGAGCACTCTGGCTTCTGACCCATCCGGATCTGCGCCACTCAGCGCGCGTGCGCGCCTTTATGGATCACGCCGGCGCCGAGCTCTTCCGGCGGCGGGCGGCGATCGAAGGGTCGTGTCGACAGGGTTCGTGTCGACAGGGTTCGTCAGTTTTTCAGCCGGAGTGTGATATAAAGCGGCTATGGCGGACGCGACGAACGAATTGCTGCAGAGAATTTTGGACCGGCTCGAACACATCGAGGCCGACCTGTCCGCCGTGCGCGCCAAGACCGATGCAATGGAGGCGCATCTCTCCGCACTCGATGCCAAGACCGATCGGCTGGAGGCGAAGACGGATCGGCTGGAAGCGACTCTAGCCGCTGTCGCTTCGAAAACCGATCGAATCGAGCTGGAAGTCTCGGCCGTGCGGGTAAAGACCGACGCTCAGCCGGACATGCGACTTTTGTTTCAGAACTCAGGCTCATTTTGGAGCGCAGGGTGACCGTCGAACGCGACCTCGTCATGCCGCGCAGCGCCTTCAACGATTATGGTCGCGAGAATGTCACGCCCGGGGAGATCCAGGCGATTCATCAAGCGCTCGACGAGCTCCGGGAGGCCGACCTCAATCGGGAGACGCGGCTGCGGGTCCTCGAAGCGCATCTGCCGCGCTGATCCAAGCTGGAGACGAAGCCCGTTCTCCGCTCATCCGATCTCGACAACGACGCGGCCGCGCACCTTGCCGTCGAGAATGGCGTTCGCCGTCTCGGGC
>JBPCRJ010000062.1:0-9285 GCA_050996975.1 Solirubrobacteraceae bacterium
TCTTCCTGGCCACGACGGGCGGGATCTTCGTCCAGCTCGTCTCCGGCCACGATCCTGCGCTGGCGCGCAGCCAGACGACCACCCACGCCTCCAACTCGGGCGCGTCGGTGGCGTCGGGGTCATCGCCGTCGTCGGGCCGCGGCTCCGGGGACTCGTCGTCCAGCGGCTCGTCGTCGGCTTCGGGGTCGCCCGCCGCCGTCACCACGAGCGCGTCGTGAGCGAGGCGATCGAGCAGTTCCGGTGCTTCGGCGGATCGTGTGCGGTGCTGGTCGCCGGCTCCGGTCCGGCCGGAAGCGCGGGCGACGCCGCCGGGCGGGTGCGACGACGCCTGCTGGCCTGGCATGACCAGTTCTCGCGGTTTGACGCCGGCAGCGAGCTGTCGCGGCTCAACGACGATCCGCGCCGGGTTGTGCCGGTGAGCCCGACGATGGCACGCTTCGTGGCGGCCGCCGTCGGCGCGGCCGACGCCACGGGCGGCCTGGTCGATCCCACCCTGGTCGGCGAGCTGGAGCGGGTCGGCTATCGCCACGACCTCAGCTGGCAGTCACTGCCGCTTGCTCGTGCTCTCGTCCTCGCGCCCCGGCGCGTGGCGGCCGGTCCCTGCCCGGACGAGGCGTGGGCCACGATCGACGTCGACCGCCCGGCCCGGACGGTCACGCGGCCGCCTGGTGTCCGAATCGACAGCGGTGGGATCTTCAAGGGCCTGTGCGGCGACATGCTCGCGGGCGTGCTCGGTCCCCACGCCAGCTTCGCGATCGACGCCGCCGGCGACCTGCGCCTCGGCGGGGCTGCCGGCTGGCGACGCCCGGTCCGGGTGCTCAGCCCGTTCGACGGTTCGGTGCTGCACGTGTTCGAGCTCGTGCAGGGCGCGGCGGCGACGAGTGGGATCAGTCGGCGTAGCTGGCTGGGCGCGGATGAGTGCCCGGTCCACCATCTGCTGGATCCGGCCACCGGTCGCCCCGCCTTCACCGGGATCGTGCAGGTGACGGCGCTGGCACCGACCGGCGTCGAGGCCGAGACGCGCAGCAAGGCGGCGCTGCTCAGCGGGCCCGAGGGGGCGGTCGACCGGCTGGTCGACGGCGGGCTGGTGGTGCTCGACGACGGCACGCTCCGGCTGATCGAGCCCCCGGCCGCACTCCGCGGTGAATCGGTCGTGGAGATCGCGGCATGACGAGCGGATCGAGCACCAACGTCTCCACTCACCTGTTCTGGATCATCAGCCGCGGCGCGGGGGCGACGGCGCTCATCCTGTCCAGCCTGACCGTGTGTGTCGGATTGGCGATGGGTGGCAGGCTCGTTCCCGGCAACGCCGTGGACCGCCGCGCCTACCACGAGGTCCTGTCGCTGTCGGTGATGGTGGCGATTGCCGTGCACGGACTCGCGTTGGTGGGTGACACTTACCTGCACCCCGGTCTGCTCGATGTCACCGTCCCCTTCGCGTTCGGGTATCAGCGGCTCGCCACCACCCTGGGCATCGTCGCCGGCTGGGCGTTGATCGCGCTGGGTCTTTCGTTCTACGCGCGGGACCGGATCGGCCGCGCCCGCTGGAAGGTGATCCACCGCTTCACCCTGCTGGCGTGGCTCGGCGGGCTTGTGCACACGCTGGTGGAGGGCACCGACGCGGGCCAGCTGTGGTTCCTCGGGCTGGTGACGATCACCTCAGCACCGGTGCTCGTGCTGCTGTGGATGCGGGTCGGCGCTCGCCGGCAGCCGAACCCGGTCGGGGCGGCTAAGGCGGCGTAGGGCAACTGGTAGCGTCGGCCCCGGATCGACGGGTTCGCTGACCGAGAGCTGGCGCAGTTCGTTCGTGATGCGCCGACGCTGAGCGCGTTCGACGTGGCGACGCTGCGGGAGGGAACGCTGGCGCGGGCTCGTCCGCGAACCCGCGGGCCGGAGATGGACAGCGTGGTCGACCTGCGCGCCGAGGACCTGCCGGTGCGGCTCTATCGCCCGTCTGGCGACGCCGTCCCGCTGGTCGTCTACCTGCACGGCGGCGGCTGGACGATCGGCAGCGTGCAGACGCACGATCGTGTCTGCCGCCGGCTCGCCGCCGGGGCGGCCTGCGCCGTCCTGTCGGTCGACTACCGGCTCGCGCCCGAGCATCCCTGGCCGGCGTCGGTCGATGACGCCGTGGCCACGATGCGCTGGGTCAGCGGAACGGATGGGCCGGTCGGTCCGACGCTGGGCGCGATAACAGGTGCAGTGGCGGTGGCCGGCGACAGCGGGGGCGGGACGCTGGCGGCGCTCTGCTGCCTGCGGCTGCGCGACGAGCATCCCGATTCACTGCCGGATCTCCAGGTGCTGCTCAATGCCAACACCGATCTGACCGGCGCGCAGCCCTCGATGCGCGAGAAGGCGACCGGCTGGGGCCTCGACGCCCCGATGGTGCGCTTCTTCAACTCCCAATGGGTGCCCGACGTGACCATGTGGTCAGATCCGGGAGTGAGTCCGCTGCTCGCCCCCGACCTCTCCGGCCTGCCGGCGGCGCTCATCGTGAGCGCCGAGCACGACCCCTTGCGCGATGAGGCCGAGGCCTACGCCCGAGGTCTCCGCGCGGCCGGCGTCGACGTCCACCTCCGCCGCGAGCCCGGCCTCGTCCACAATTTCATCATGCTGGACGAGGTCTCCCCAGCCTGCGCCGCCGCCGCCGACCGCGTGGCCGCCGACCTCCGCACCCGCCTGACGGCCGGTTGACCCCTGGATGATCGCGGGCACAGGATCTCAGCGCTCCGGAACGCTGAAGAAAGAGTCGACCGCGCACCGGGGAACACGTACGTGTTGGGTGCTGCCTTCGCAACCGCGCTGGGGCTGATGCCGGCGCCGACCGCGCTTGCCGCCCCGCGGCATATCAGCGCGGGGACGATAGCTCTATCCGGTCAGGGCGCGCGCGACGGCACGCGTCGCGCATCCAGCGCTCGCCGCCCCGTCCGCGCGCGTCCACGGTGCTCGCCGGCCACGCCGCTCAGGCCAACTTCAACGGTGTCAGCAGGTCCGCGACCATCCGCTACATCGATCCGGCCTCGACAGCCTCCCGGGTCGACCTAGCGGTCAACACCTGCGGGGATCGACGGAGCTGTGGACCGACTACCAGATCAACACCACCGACGCCGGCGGCCAGACGGGACCCAAGCATCCGGGGAGCCCGTGCCTGGGCTCAGCGGATCCCGCTGTCGAAGTGAACCGTCACCTCGGTGAAGCGATGCCGGGTGACCATGACCATCTGCGAGCGCGCACGGGGGGAGCGGTGAAACGCAGGCGTTGACCGTGGGCGTCGTGCAGCCACACCTGCCGCGCCGCCCAGCGGCCCATCGTGCTGCCACGTCTGTCCTGCTCACGCTCACGCGCGCCGTTCGGGCGTTCAAGCCGCGCACCCGGCTCTGCGGGCGAACGGGCCCGCACCAGGCCCTAAACTCGCCCTCGCGGGGCCATAGCTCAGTTGGGAGAGCGCCTGCTTTGCAAGCAGGAGGTCGCCGGTTCGATCCCGGCTGGCTCCATCCCGAAAAACCTCGCATTTTGCGGGGCTTTTCCTGTGGCTGAGTAGGCTGAGGGTCATCCTCGGGTGGTTGGAGTTCACGTGCGTGGGCCAGATCGACGCGCAGATGTGAGCTCACATCACCGAGCAAGGTCGTGACGTGCTCCAGCCCCCGTCCTGGATCGTCGGTCAGGCGACCGATCCGGTAGATCTCGGGATCCTCTCCTCGCAGAAGATCATCGAGCGTGACCCCGATTCGCAGCGCTCAGTGTCACCATCGTCGGCAGGGAGAGGCTGCGTTCGGCGCGCTCAGCCTGCGAGATCGCGCTTGCCGTCACCCCCGCCAAGCGCCCCAGATCCTGCTGGGTGAGGCCGCGGGCACGTCGCAGCGCGCGCAAGGATGCAGCCACCTGGCCGGCGAGATTGGCCCCGGAGAGCACCGGCAGGCCATCCTGCTCGCGCCGGTACAGAACCGACCCCCTCACCGCTGTGGCCGGCAGTGGATGCCCTGGATGTGTGAGAGTGAGAGTCAGCCCGCGATGATTACCCAGAACCGTCACTAGATGAGTTCCAAGGGGTACAGCACCCACGTTCGGTCTGCGGCGCGGGTTATGCGAGCGACTCTGCCTTTGTAATGGCGGAGATGTTGGCCGGCAGGGGCCGGGCTGCCCCGCTGGGATCCGACGGGGCAGCCGGGGTGCCGATGTGCATTGTGCGACGCGCGTGGGCCGCGCAGATCTGGGGCTGCCGGTTGGTCTAGGCTGCGGACCCCAGACGTTCGGGTTGGGCGTCTGTGCGCTGGGGGTTGCCGGTTGGCGGTAAGGCAAGCACGGGCCGGTGGGTCACGTGCAGCAGTTGTGCGGTGACGCTGCCGAGGAGCAGTCCCGCGAGCGGTGTGTGTCCGTGCGTGCCGATGACGATGACGTCGGCATCGACGTTGTTGGCGATCTCGGCGATCCGTTGTGCGAGCCGGTTGGCGTTGCCCTTGGTCGCGTGGAGGGTGGCGTTTATGCCCTGGCCGTGGGTGATCTCGGCGGTCTGTTGCGTGATCTTGGTTTTGATCTCGGCTTCGTTGAGATAGACGTTCTGGCCGGCGAGACGACCGACGGTGAGCTTTTCGATCACGTGGACGATGTGCAGCTCGGCGCCTGGCTGTGACGCGAGCTGGGTTGCGTAGCGCAGCGCGCGGTCGGCGTGCTTGGAGCCGTCGGTCGCGCAGAGAATTCGGGTCAGCATGGGGTGCCTCCAATGGTCGGTCATACGGTTTCTCAATCGTGAGGGAGGCGTGATGGTCTGGCAATGAGGGCTAGCCCCCATTGCTCACCGGCCCGCATTGATCGACCCTCTCAGGGGCACGGGAAACCTTCGAAGGAGGATCACGATGAACCGCACGCTTAGACCACCGCCGGTGACGCCGCACGGCGAACGGCTAACCGCGGCCCGCCCGCTGGTGGATGTCCGCTGCCTGGTGGTCGACGATCACCCAGCGATTCGCGTCGGGTTGCGTGAGCTGTTAGCTACCGAGTCGGCGTTTGAGGTGATCGACGCGGTTGCGTCGGCCGAGGCAGCGGTGGCGGTTGCCGAGCGCGCCCGGGTGGATGTGGCGATCGTTGACTATCAGTTGGGGGGTCGTTCTGGCCTGTGGTGCAGCCGCAAGCTCAAGCGGCTAGTTGACCCGCCAGCGGTGCTGGTGTATTCGGCGTTCTCTGACCATCTACTCGCGGCAGCGTGCGTGGTCGCTGAGGCCGACGGTCTGGTCAGCAAGGCGGCGTTGGGATCTGAGCTCTGCGAGAAGGTCCGCGACGCGGCGCTCGGGGAGACACGTCTGCCGATCGTCTCGCCGCTGGTGGCCGGGAGTCTGCTGCGGCGCCTTGATCCCGAGGAGCAGGCGATCTTCGGGATGATGTCGGCCAGGATCGCGGTCGTGGAGATCGGCCGTACGCTGGGGTTAGCGCATGGCGAGCTTGAGGCGCGACTCGCGGGGATGCTGAGAAAACTTGAACGAATCGAACGGGTTCCCCGAAATGATCGCTGACGACCAGCGTCACCGGCGGCGCTACCTGCCGCTGGTCTACCGGGTGGCCGGCATCAACGGGTTGCTGGTGGTGGCGGTGGTGGTGGTGACGCTGGTGGTGCTCGCGCCGGAGAAGTTCTCATCGTTCGCGGTTGATGAGGGGGTGGTGTTGATCGTCGCGCTCATCCTGGTCGCGCTCGTCAACCTGATGTTGTTGCGGCGGGTGGTGGGGCCGTTGGAGGCGTTGACGGCGTTGGCGCGGCGGGTCGATCTGACCCAGCCGGGGGAGCGGATGCCGGGAGCGGCGCCGACCTCCGAGGCCGGTGAGCTGGCGCTGACGTTCAACGAGATGCTCGCGCGGTTAGAAGCCGAGCGCCGCGAGGCGACCGGCAGAGTGTTAGCCGGCCAGGAGGCCGAGCGGCTGCGGATCGCCCAAGAGCTGCACGATCAGGTCGGCCAAGAGCTCACCGCCGTCCTCCTGGGGCTCGCGCGCGTCCACAAGCAGGTGGAGCCGCCGCTGCGCGACGACGTGTCCGACGTGCAGGAAGCGGTGCGCTCCAGCCTGGAGGACGTCCGACGGATCGCGGTCGAACTCCGTCCCGAGGCGTTGGACGACTTAGGTCTGGTCAGCGCGCTGGCGGTCCTGTCGGAGCGCTTTGCGCAGCGATCCGGCCTCACCGTCGACCAGCACGTCGACGATCACCTGCCTGAGCTCGACCCCGAGTCTGAGCTGGTGGTCTACCGCGTCGCCCAGGAAGCGTTGACCAATGTCGCGCGTCACGCCGGGGTTGACCGCGCCGAGCTCGTGCTGCAAGCGAGCCGCGGCGGCGTGGTCATGACGGTCAGCGACCAAGGGTCCGGCTTGGGAGCCGATCAGGCGCCGGGGACCGGGATGCGCGGTATGCGCGAGCGGGCGGCGCTGATCGGCGCGCGTCTGCACATCGGTGCTGGCGAGGACCACGGTTGCCG
This sequence comes from Solirubrobacteraceae bacterium, assembly GCA_050996975.1. Lineage (GTDB taxonomy): Bacteria > Actinomycetota > Thermoleophilia > Solirubrobacterales > Solirubrobacteraceae > Palsa-465. The sequence continues at coordinate 6,456 of JBPCRJ010000062.1, forward strand.
GGTCACTCTATCGGTGGATGCCCCGCGCAACGATGAGAAGTCATGACCCCGCTCAAGACGCGCATCCTGTTAGCTGACGACCATGCGCTGGTGCGGCGGGGTCTGCGGCTGGTGCTGGAGGCCGAGGCGGATATGGAGGTCGTCGCGGAGGCGGGCGACGGCGCCGAGGCGGTCCGCCTGGCGCTCGCCGCCGACACCAACATTGATCTGGCGATCATCGATATCTCGATGCCGCGGATGACCGGTCTGCAGGCGGTCGCTGAGCTCAGCCGCCGCCGCCCGCAGCTACGCACCCTGATTCTCTCGATGCACGAAAACGAGCGCTATCTCTATGAGGCGCTGAAGGCGGGCGCGTCGGGCTATGTGCTAAAGACGGTCGCTGACCGCGATCTCGTGCAGGCGTGCCGGGCAGCGATGCGCGGAGAGGCGTTTCTCTATGCGGGCGCCATGACGTCGCTGATCAGCGACTACCTGCGCCAAGCACGCGACGAGCCCAACGTCCGTGAGGATCCGCTGACCCCGCGCGAGCAGGAGGTGGTCAAGCTGATCGCCGAGAGCTACAGCACCAAGCAGATCGCCGATGCCTTGGTGATCAGCGAGAAGACCGTGGATCGCCATCGCTCCAACATCCTGGAGAAGCTCGGGATGCACGACCGCGTCCAGCTGACCCGGTACGCGATCCGCCGAGGACTCGTCGAACCATGACCCAGCACCCCTGAGTGGCGCTCGGTGCGAACGTCTAGGCGAGGATGCCGGCGGCTCCGCGCCACATCAACGCGCCGCCCGTGACCGCGGTGAGCGCGCTGACGATCCGGGGCGCGACGCGATCAATCAGCGCGCGGGAACGACGCAGCACCCTCAGTGCCCGTTCGCCGGCCAGCGCCCGGGCGGCCACGATCACCACCAGCGGCAGCGCATAGATGAGATTGAAGACAAGCAACATCAGCAGCTGACCAGCGATCGTCGCTCGGGACTCAGCGATCGCGCCGATCGCCGCGAAATACGGGAACGCGGTCGGGAGGTCAAGCAGGGTGACGCTGGCGCCCAGCGCCAGCGCCGAACGTGCCGTCAGCCGCTTCTGCACCGACATCACATGCGGTCGCGGTCGCCGACGGCGGGCCAGCACGACCGCAACGATCAGCAGCATCGCACCAGCGACCAGCGAGCCAAGGTGAAAGGTCGTTGACTGAGATCCCGCGGTGAGGTCGTCCAGCAGCTGCCCCGGGCCGAGCAGCAGGACGGCGCCGCCGCCCGTGTAGGCAGCGAACACGCCGCCGGTGAACGCGACCCCGGGTGCGTGGGGCGCGTCGGAGGTGGCGATGTAGAGAGCGCCGGCGATCGTGAGCGGGTTCACCGCGTCGGCGAACGCCAGCGTGATCACGAGGAGCAGGACTTCAAGCACGCCCCGCATCGTCGCGGACGGTGTCGAGTAAGAAGATGGGGCCGCGCCCCCATTTGCGCGGGCCGGCCCGAAGCGGATGCTTCTCACATGAACTCCGTCCCCCGACCGACTCGCTCCCCTGACGGCCCTCCTTGCGGGCCACGCATCGGCGTGCTCGTCGTCGATGACCATCCCGCAGTGCGCTCGGGCGTCACCCGCTTGCTGGCAGACCAGCCCGACCTGACGGTCATCGCCGAGGCGTCAACCGCGATCGCGGCAGTCGATGCCGCGACCCCCGACGTCGACGTCGCGGTCGTCGACTATCACCTGGGTGACCGGACGGGGCTGTGGCTAGTGCGACGGTTAAGCCAGCTGACGTCGCCGCCCAGGATCCTTGTCTATTCCGCGTTCACCGATGATGCGCTGGCGGTGGCCGCGACGGTCGCGGGCGCCGAGGGGCTGCTGAGCAAGTCGGCGATCGGTGAGGAGCTCTGCCTCGCGGTTCGACGCCTCGCTGGCGGCGGCCGGTATCTGCCGGCGATCTCTGCCCCGGTTGCTCGCGCGATGGGGGCCCGCGTTGATCTGCGGCTGCGACCGATCTTCGCGATGTTGACCCAGGACATCTCCACGGCACGGATCCAGGCCGCGCTGGGGATCTCGCGCGCGGATCTCGACGCCGCTCGGGACGCGATGTTGGCGATGCTCGCGCCGGCCGGTCGGGGGCGGTGGCGCGCGACCGCGCCCGCGGCGCTTGACTACGACCGGACACGGCCGCGCTGGCGGTCAGCCGCGCAGCCCTCTGATTGCCACGAGGCCAGGTGAAGGCCGGCCCGTTGATCTGCGCGGCACTGCTCGCCACCGGCGTGGTGTATCGCCGCCGGCGCCTCTCGAAAGTCGTGCAAGTGATCGCGGCGGTCGGCTGCCTGGGTCTGCTCGCCTACGGCAGCGGACTCATTCACCCGCCGGCATTGGAGGTCATGATTCGTGACGCGACACGCGCCCTGGGTGTCTACACCTACGCGCTGGTGGGAGCGTTCGCCTTTCTCGAGACGGGGGCGGGCGTGGGTCTGATCGCACCGGGAGAATTGGTGGTGATCCTCGGTGGTGTCAGCGCCGGGCAGGGCGAGATCGAACTCGTCCCGCTGGTCGCGATCGTCTGGGCCTGCGCGGTCACGGGTGACCTGACCTCCTATGCGCTCGGCCGGCGTTTGGGGAGAGACTTCCTGGTGCGCCACGGACCGGCTGTCAGGATCACCCGGGGGCGGCTTGAGCAGGTCGAAAGGTTCTTTGACGCGCACGGCGGTAAGACGATCATTCTCGGGCGGTTCGTCGGCCTCGTCCGGGCGCTCGCGCCGTTTATCGCCGGCGCCTCTCGCCTGCCAGCCGGACGGTTCATTGCCTACACGACGGTCGCCGCCGGTCTGTGATCGGCCACGTTCTGTCTGCTGG